>JBAXQC010000090.1:0-8946 GCA_037131955.1 Bacteroidota bacterium | reverse complement strand
GAGAACCTAAATTAATATCAAAAAGTGTGGTATTATAATTTCTTGAGCTTTATCAAAAGGAATTTATAATGACTAATGGAATACTTGGTTTAAATTCTGTTTTACTATTAAATTATGAAGCTATTAGTTCATTCGTGGCAATTTTTTTCATAATTTAATGTGACATTCTAATATATAAACAAAAATCCCTAAAATTGTACAATGAATAAAAGAGTTGTCGTAACAGGTATGGGAGTTATTTCTCCTTTGGGAAATTCTCTTAACGAACTTTGGAATAATCTAATGCAAGGAAAATCGTCTGCTGGAATTATTACAAAATTTGATTCACATAAATTTAAAACACATATTGCTTGCGAGGTAAAAAACTTTGAAGCACACAATTACATGGACCACAAAGACGTAAGGAAATTTGATCCTTATTGTCACTATGCCATGGCATCGGCAGCGCAAGCATTGGAGCAAAGTGGTCTATTAAAAAACGAAATTGATAAAACAAAAGTGGGTGTAATTTGGGGAAGTGGCAACGGCGGTGTTTCTACATTTGAAAAACAAATGAAAGAGTATTATCATGGTGATGGAACTCCAAAATTTAGTCCATTTTTTATGGCAGCAATATTAAACGATATGGCGTCGGGTTTAATTTCTATTAAATATGGATTGATGGGAATTAATTACACAACAGTTTCTGCTTGTGCATCGGCAAACTCAGCAATTATAGAGGCCTTGAACAACATAAGAGCTGGAAAAGCCAATGCTATTGTTGCTGGCGGAAGCGACGCCGCAATTACTGAAGCATGTATTGGTGGTTTTAATGCCTGTAAAGCGCTGTCTCAAAGAAACTCAGAACCCGAAACTGCTTCTAGACCATTTGATAAACACCGCGATGGTTTTGTGATGGGAGAAGGCGGAGCAGCATTAATTTTAGAAGAAAGAGAATTTGCCATAAAACGTGGTGCAACAATTTTAGCAGAAGTTGCGGGCGGAGCAATGAGTGCCGACGCTTTTCATATTACACAAACTCACCCAGAAGGCTTAGGTGCAAAACTTTCTATGGAGAATGCTTTAGTAGATGCAAACCTAAAAATTAATGAAATTGATTGTATTAATGCACATGCTACTTCTACTCCTGTTGGCGATTTATCTGAAATTTCGGCTATGGAAAAAGTATTTGGAGAACACATAAAAAACATTGCAATTACTGCCACAAAATCTATGACAGGACACCTTTTGGGTGCTGCTGGTGCTTTGGAATCGGTAATAAGTGTACTTAGTATTTTAAATAATGCAGTGCCTCAAACAATAAATGTATTTGAAAAAGACGAACGTATTAATCCAACTTTAAATCTTTCTAACCTCAGCACTCAATATAAAACAATAAACAGCGTTCTAAATAATAATTTTGGTTTTGGAGGTCACAATGCCACAGTTATTTTTAAGAAATTTAATTGAAGAAAGCTGCAAAAATATTTTTCTACTTTTTACTGGTCATCCTATTTATTTTTTCGACAATTGTAGGATATTTTTATACTAAACAAGACTGGATTAAAAATAAAACGGTTGAACAATTAAACCAATATCTTAATGCAAAAGTTAATGTTGAAGAAATTGGATTTTCTATTTTCTCTCATTTCCCATATGCCTCGGTAGTGTTTAAAAATGTTACAATTAATGCATCTAATAATTGCAAGGACGCAACAGCTCCTTTCTTTTTAACATCTAAGTTTATTGTTATTGACTTTAATTGGTATGCAGTATTTGAGAAAGAGATAAAAATAAAAAAGATAAATTTTGAAAATGGAACAGTAAATATTTGGGAGAAGAATGGACAAGAAAACTATCAGGTATTTAAAAAATCAGACGGTGGCGATAAATTGAGTTTAGAAAAAATAGTTGTTCACCAATTTTTAGTGAATATAATTATTCCACAAAATAATGTTTCACTAGCTCTAAATGAAGCAAAAATTAAAGGTGATTTTTACAAAGAAATTTACAATTTGAACCTCGATGCCAATGGAGATTTTTTAAAGTCAGAAATACTAGGTTTTGTTAAAACAAGCTCAAAAAGTTTTATGTGCAAAGGCGATTTAACTATTGAAAGCAATAAAATATTCAGCACAAAAGATTTGGTTTTTTATTTAGGTAGTTTAAAACTGCAAACTACTGGTTTTGTTCAATTGTTAGAGGAAAAACAAATTAATGTTAATCTGCTAGTTGTAACAAGTAAAGCTTCATTACAAGATTTAAATTCTATTGTTCCCATCCTAAAAAAAGCAAACAATAATTTAGTGCAACAAGGAGATGTAAATATAAAAGCAACTCTAATAGGAAACACTTTGTCTGAAAAAGGAATAGAATTAAAAGGAAATTTAAATTTCGAAAATGGCTATGTTCAACAAGAAAAAATATTTGTAAAAAAATTAAAATGCAATGGAGATTTTTTATTTCTATCTAAATCTCAAGAATGGAGTTTTTCTAAATTAATTTTTTCTGGCAATGCAAATGTTGGCTCTTTTAAAGGAATTGGAAAAATAGTAGGAAAAGAAAAAGACTACACTGCCGATTTAAAGTTAAACGGAAATCATCCATTAGAATCGGCTTCCTTGCTTATTGAATTTCCATATGTTCAAGATCCGAAAGGCGATTTACGCTACGATGTTACAACTGAAATAAGTGAAATAAATAAAATTAGAACAGTAAACATCGCAGGTAATATAGCAGCTAAAAATGTAACAGGTGAACTAAAAAATGGAACATCATTTGGCATAGAAGAATTGTTTGTAGATTTTAACAACACAAATTTTTCCATAGAAACAAAAAATACCGTCTGCTTAGATAATGACATTTCAGTTTCATTAACTATTGAGGCCAACAAAGACTTTACAGCATTTGATATAAATGGAAATGCTAAATCAAAAAAAATAAATACTGAAAGCCTAGAAAAAATAATTGTATTTTTTAATGAGGGAAACAACAAAAAAAGCAATCGGGTAAGTGCCGCAATAAAATTAGAAGCAGGCACAGTTGTAAGAGAAAAATTAAATGCAACAAAATTTAGTTCCACTCTTTGCTTAGAAGAAAATACTATTTCTTTAAAAGACCTTCAAATGAATTCCTTTGGGGGTAATATAAATGGAGAAATTTCTATCAATACAAAATTACCTATCAAGGTAGCCGGAAATATTGATGCAGAGAATATTGATGTTTCTAACTTGTTTTTTTCGCTAAATAATTTTGACCAAGAAATTATAACTCATAAAAATATTTTTGGCAGTGTTAGCGGTAGAGGAAAATTTTCTTTTAACACAGATAAAAATAATAAAGTGGATGAAAGCTCTATATTGGCTGAGTCTGATGTGATAATTAAAGATGGAAAACTAAAAGATTTCTCCCCACTTTTTTCTCTTTCAAAATTCATTAATTTGGAGGAGCTAAAGGAGATAAAGTTTAATGAACTAAAAAACACTATAAAAATTAGCAATAGAAAAGTAGTAATTCCCAAAATGGATATTTCTAATTCAGTACTCAGTTTTAAAATGGAAGGTATACATACTTTTGATAATGATATTGATTACCACTTTGAATTGTTTTTAAAAGAGCTCTTGGCCAAAAAATGGAGATCAAAACAAAAGAAAAATTCCAATAATGAATTTGGCTTTGTTGTGGAAGAAGAAAATAAAGGCAATAAGCTATTTATTTCGATGAAAGGAAAGGCCAATAATCCCAAAATATCATACGACAAATTAGCGGGAAGACAAGAAATAAAGAACCTTGTAAAAGAGGAAAGCAAAACGATAAAAAACCTCTTTAAAAAAGAATTTAATAGAAACTATAAAGATTCTTCTGATTCTAAAAAAACTAAAATAAACCATTTCCAAAAAAATTATTTTACTTTAGAAGAAGATATTCCAGCAGAGAAAAAAAGCAAGGTAAAAGAAACAGAAAAAATAATTCCAATTGAACCCGAAAAACAAAAAAGGAAAGAGAAAAACAAAAAAGAAAGAAAATTAGACAAACTATTCAAAGAAAAAGAAAATAAAAAGGTTGAAACTACAGATGATTTTTAAGCACTTTTTTAAACATTTTTTGTTTTTGCCTTTTACATTTCTATTGCTTGTTATTCCCTATCAATCTTGCAGATACGATGTGCAAGAAGAAATTGACGAAAGAATAACTCTTATTAGGTATTCATTTCCCGAAACACAAACAGAGCAAGAGTTTATTGACGGTATGGCTTGGCTTTTTTCTTATTTGGGTGCTGAACTCCCCAAAGAAAAGTTCTCCTCTGCACTTACTGTTTCGGGAAACAAAATTTTTGTAAAATTAGAATTATTGGGTTTTGAAGAATCGGCATTGACTGCTTTGAGAATAATCTCCTCAAAACTAAAAAACACAGAGGAATACACTTTAAAAGAAGGAATTGATGCAGGACGATTTTTTGCCATTTGTTTTAATTCATCCAACAATTACTACAAAATTACAGGAGCAGAAAAATCTTTTATTGGGTTCTTATCAAAGTATTCTGCTTTTACTAAAAAACAATTTGCATGCGATTCCTCCTCTATTTCAAAAGAGGCAAGGCTTATAGAATATTCTATTGAAGAGCAAGATGTTTTAAAAAACTACTTTGTTTCATACGAAGGAAAAGGATTTTTTTCATCCAATAATTTTATCCAAGCAAATTCTACAGAAGTGTTTGACTTTATGAAAAACGGACAACCTCGATTTATTATATATGACGAACAAGGGAAATTAAAAACTTCTTCCGATCCATTTTTTAGCAATGCCGGAAAGCCTGCAAAATGCATGTGGTGCCACGAAAGCGGAATTCAACCTCTTTTTAGAGAAACCTCTGATATTGCTGGATACATTAGCAAAGAAGAATTTTTAAATGATAGAAATTTGGCATCAGAAAAATTAGAAAAGTTTCATGCTGCAAGCAACAGTTATATTAAGTACAGCGATAAAAAAATTCATGCCCAGGCAGAATATATTTATTTGAGTTATTACGAACCTAACGTAAAAAGATTGGCGATGGAATGGAATGTTTCAGAAAGCAAAGTGCTTGATTTATTAAGCGGAATAGCTACACACACCAATCCTGAATTTCCTTTTTTAAAAAATGTTTATCACCGCAGAGAGGTTGAAAATTTTTCTCCTATAAAATCTTTGCCTGCTGCAAGTGATGCCAGAGAGAGTTCGGTGTTTGAGCCGGAGTATTGAGGAAATAAATATGGTTTAATTCATTGTTTGAATTGGAAATAAATCCATCTGAAACCATTAAATTTAAACTTTTCTTTAGCCCTACGGAAATCAAAATTGAAGTTTTTCCACTCTCCAACTTTCTGTAAAGCAGTTGATACCATCTGAAGCTATTGTTCAGTTTCTTGTGATGAAACAAAATTTACTTCAATTTCCTTTTTGATTTTTTGTCTGGATGTTGTTTAGTATGGAATATAGCAGAAACAATAATTTGTTTTCCAGATACTTCATAGTTTATTACAAATGGAAAACTACTTAACACAGCCTCATGGATATTTGCAAACTTAATTGGGAATATAAAAGGATTCTCTTTGATAATTTCAAGATGCTGAAAAACTTCTTCTTCAAATTCAAAACCTAATCCAGAAACTTTATCGTTGTAAAAAGAGCAAGATTCAGCTAATTCAGAAATAGCCTGCTCCAGAATAATTATTTTGTACTTAGGCACTTTAAGATGAAAGTTTTTGTTTTAAAAGTTTACGAGCTTCTGGGATAGAGTAAGCCTTTGTTTTTCCCGCTTTATAAAGTGCAGATCTTTTTTGCACCTCTTTTTGTTGCTCTTCTGTCAATAAACTGTTTTTGTTTTGCCGATAAACCTCCAATAGCTGATTTACAACTTCAAGTACTTTAATGTCCGCTTCGTCAATATATTTGTGCACTTTAGTGCGAATAGCTTTTATAGTCATGTTGTTATAGTATAAAATTGTCTATAAATATAAAGATATTTCTGCAAATGTAAAAGGACACTTTAGCTGTTGATCAAAGGAAGAAGTTAATTTTCAAGAATAATGTTTTTAGGAAAAAATTTTACGAAATAACTAAAGGCAAATCGTTTATCTATGGAATGGAGTTTATGCAAAAACAAATTAAAAGAAATACTCCGATGAATTGCCACTCGAGACAATCCTGAATTTCCTTTTCTAAAAAATGTATATCACCGAAGAGAGGTTGAAAATTTTTCTCCTATAAAATCTTTGCCTGCTGCAAGTGATGCCGGAGAGAGTTCGGTGTTTGAATCGAATCAAGCATCCAGATTGTGTTTCAATTAAAATAAACTGCTTTTGAAACTTGATTCGAAACTCCAAATTTCCTTATAAAGAAGGAGTTTACTTTGTAAATTTTGATATTGTGTTTTAATTATATGTATTTGTTAGATTCTATTTAAACATTAATGATCCATTGTTATTATAATAATTGACTTCAGTGCCTTTGGTGCCAACATAAATCTTATTTAAATAGTTCAATTTAAAATAGACAACAGGTATAGTTTCATTCCCATCATAATCAACTAAACCTTTAAGGGTAGCTATCTTCGCAATTAAATACTCTTTATTCCTAAATTTAATATCAGAAAAAATGTAATCTGATTTACTTATTAATTCGCCTAAATGTGTAAAAGAAAACATGTTGTTGTTTTTTGTAATAATAAACTCATTCTGAAATGAATTTATTTCATATTTACTATTTTGAGGCAATAAAAAAAAGCCCATTGTATCAATTAGATTAAATTCAGAATCGGAATATTTTATTTTTAATACATTGTCGGAGAGGGCACTTGAAATTTCAGCATTCTCTTTTAATAATAAATTTAAAGCATTATCAAATACGAAAGAATTGTTTTTTAAGGGTCCAAAAATCAAATTTTTATTTATTTGAGGTTCAAAATCAAATAAAACATCATTACTAAGTTTATGCTTAGTCGAAGTTATTTTCCAAACATCTTGATTCTTTATTGCAACTAAGGTATCGTTTAAGTGTTTTATTTTATTACATTTAATTTTAAAAACTTCTTCTCCAAAATTATTTAAAAGGCCGGTTAAATTATTTTCTTTAAAAACGTATTTGTTTTCTTTTGAGATTATTAATGAATTATACTTTGCCTTGACAATAATTTTTCCTGAAGTATCAATTAGACCGAATTTATTTGCAGACCGAAAAATTGCCAAACCATTTTGTGAAAAATCTGAAATAAAATCAAATTTTGGCTTAACAATAATTTTATTATACTTGTTTATGAATCCATATTGATTGTCGTCAATAAAAATTGCTCTTTCGCTATTAAAGTCAAAAGTTTTTTCAAACTTAGTTTTTACTATTTCTTCTCCATTTAAATTAATAAAACCAAATTGATTGTTATTTTTTATTTTTATTAAACCACAATTTACATTTCCAACTTCTTGGTATTTAAATTCAATAGTTTTATTTCCAGTTGAATCAATCGCACCCCAAAAGTTTTTAAATTTTATGGGAGCAAAATTATCTTTCATTAAACCGATATTTGAGTAATCAAAAGAAGTAACTTCCTTATTACTATACTTAGAGAATAGCGCCCATTTTCCATTAAAACCTTTTACAGAAGAAAAATTATTTTCAATGTTAGCACAGTTAACGTAACTAAATTCAGAATAACTACCGTCATTGTAGATATAACCCCATTTATTGAATGCTTTTTCAACTAAAAAATTTGTGGAGTCAGAACCGGAGAAAGTTATGTTATCATAAACAAGCGGAATAATAATATTGTCACTTAAATCAATAACTCCAAATTTGTTTGAAACATAGTCTCTTACAATTGCCCTATTTTTTACAAATTTAGTTGCAGAAAAAAACTTTGGTTTAATCTTAATTTTTCCTTCTTTACTAATAAATCCAACTTTCCCATTTTGCTTAAAAGAATAAACCCCGTCACCTAGTTCACCAAATTCTTGAATATTCTCAATTAAAACTTTTCCATCAAGATTATATATTAAATACTTGTTATTTTCATTTTTGCACACTACAACTGCGTCATTTATCTGAAGTTTAATACTTTTGTAAGCAGTAGGAACTATAAATTTGTTATTTATTTCATCAAATACTCCAAATGCAGTTTTTGAACCCTCATACAAATCAAATTGATTAAAATCATACTCCTCAAAGTCTACAAAATCAAATGAGTTATAATATTGATAAATTAAATTTTCTTTTTTGTCTGCTAAATTAATAATAGTGATTGTGTATTTGTCTGAATTGAATATTACCTTGTCGGATATAATCATCACACGGTTTCCATTTTTATCAAATAATTTATAGTATTTATTATTTGCCCAATTGAAGTACCAATTTTTGCCAATATAAGTGAACCATGGTAATGAAAACAAATTTGAGTTAATGTATGCTTTTGCAGTCCTTTTGTTTGATAGATTGTTATCGTTCAGATAAAATGTAGTTTTGAGATTGTTTTTGAAACAAACTATGGAGTCAGATGTGAATTTTCGGCTTATAGAATCAAATTCAGTATCTATTATTTTTTTTCCATTTAAATCAAGTACTCCCCATTTATTATCAATTCTAATAGCGTTAAAGGGAATATAGTTCAACTTGAATGAAAACAAACTATCTATGTTATCAGTCCCTTTTAAAAATCTATCCTCATTTTTTAAGTATATACAATACTTTTTATTTAATCTTGTTAGTTTAAAATTATCAACAGATTTTATATCATCTAATATTGGGGGAATAACTTCTGCGCCATTAAAATCCATTAAACCATATTTATTGTTCAATTTAGTATTAAAACCATTGCTATATTCTTTATCAACAAAAACCTTGTCATAAATAGCATTTATTATCTTCTTTCCGAGACTGTCAACCACCCCCATTTTACTTTTTTCTTTGAAAGTATAACGATTTGGATAAATAGATTTT
>JBAXQC010000089.1:0-9126 GCA_037131955.1 Bacteroidota bacterium | reverse complement strand
GTATGGGATGTTTCCATATAAGCAAATACTATACGCCTCAAATTTTTAGCTACTCTATTTGGGTAAGTAGTATCTAAAATATGCTCTAACGATTTTATGGTATCATTATCAATTTTCAAAAAAGGAATTTCTTTGCAAAGCTGAAAAGAGAATTTTAGCCTTCCAAGAAGTCTTTTTTGTAACGCTCTTGAATTACAATGCTATAAATAATATAGGGAGGCCGATCCACTTTCCTATAAGTGGCCGTAGTGGACACTACGGTCAACTTGAGCGATTATAAAATTGTGGGCAGCGAATTCGCTGTCGAATCAATAGAAATAGTATAAGGGTTATATTGACTCTTTACAAATGATATATTGATAGTCCAAATTAATCAATAGGATTCCCAAAACCTTTTAAAATCTTATCTGGATAATATGATTCTATATACTCTTGAGGGTATTCATAATTAGACATCTCGTTTACATTTTTATAGTTTCCTACTTTTTTAATCTTAAAATATAAATTACAATGTTCTTTATAATATTTACACAAATCGGGAATTAAATTCTCAAATACTGTGAGATAGTGTATATCTAGTGTGCTTAATTCGATAACACAAACAGTCAAATAATTTTTATTAAATCCAGTTGTTTTCTCTTTATACCATTTTATGTATCCATAAATTATCATAGCTATATTTTTTTATTAATGTCCCACTGTCCCAAGAAAATACTCAGGACAATGGGACAAAATTCTTTTTAGTTAATAATATTTATTTCTGGCTGAAGCCATCTTCCAACTTTTGATTTACTAACTCCGCCAATTGACTCAGCGATTTGCCTTATTGACTTACCATTTTTTTGCAATTCCAAAGCTTTAGCTTTGAATTCATTTTCGTTATCAGGATTTAAAGAAGCTAAGTGTTCATATTCCTTAGCAAAGCCTACATGAATCATATTTAAAAAATTATCTGGCTTTTGAATTTCGCAAAGAATCACATTATCAGCATCATATTTTATTTCCCCAGTACGACTAGCCTTTACTTGGATGATATATCTCAGATTCGAATCTTTTTTTGATACTCCAAGAGCCATGACTGAATCAGCAAAATTTGATAAATGTTTTGAGCCTGCTAAATCATTTAGCGTAAGTCCACCTACACCAAAACGTTTAGGTGTGTGTGCTAATACTAAAATTGAAAGTTGCTCAGTAGTCTTAAGCTGTTTAAGCAACTTCATCAACTTCATAGCTACTTGCCCATCTTCAGAGGAAAAAGTGGTTAAGAAGGTAATATTATCGATAATCAAAACCTTTGCCTGAATATCTTGTAAATCCGCTCTTATCTTATTTATTGTATGTTCCTCAAAGGGTATTTTTTTATAACTGAAGTCGATTGTTGAAAGGTCAATGTTGTCAACATACAGGTTATCACTAAACTGGTATGAGATATTGTCTGTATTACTATATCTTTTTTGAAATTGTTTATCACCTAGCTCAAAATCATAGTATAGAACTCTTAATGGACCACATTTATTTTCAAGGCCTAAAAAATCTATACCCTTACTAATTGCATCTGCTAAACTCACTGCTAAAATACTCTTACCTTTTCCGGTGTCACCAAATAAAATAACCAATTCATTACTCTGAAACAAAACATCTGCATGAGGTAAGATATCAGGCATGAGGCTAGCGTCAGCTATCCTTTGCTGAGCTGTTCTAACAGATTGCCTTTGTTCCAAAACTGGTACATGTATTTCAGTATCGGAACCAATTATTGGTAAACAGTTGAATTCCGCAATTGTGCCTCCCATTGAAAAAAAATCAGTTACATCCTTACCCCCTTTTTCTTTAACCCAATCTGGTAATAATTTATACTTAGCTCCACACTCAATATGGAGTTTTTGAGTTTGCTTAAACCCAGTTTCATCTAGATCATAAACAATGCATACATCATACTTATTAATTGATCTCCAAGTTTCAAAGTCACTAACATTTAACCGTTGGGTTTCGCTATTAAGACACATTGCATGTAAACCATTACTTAGTAATACAAGTGCATCTTTCTCGCCAGCAGTTAAATAAATACTTGTTTGTGATTCGAATGAATGATTTACTTGAGGAGTACCAAAATTTTGGGTGGCACGTTTTTTACCGATATACCAAAATCTTTTTGGAGAAGGGCAGTAAATCTTGCAATAAGTATTGAACTTATAGCCAATCCAAATGATGTTAGCAGGCTTTATTTTTTTCTCTGATTTACCTCTACCATAATAGACTTCGTAACCAGAAATAAAAAATGCATTATGTTTTTGCATAACCAAATAATCTATTCCAGTTGATGATAAAAATTTAAGTTCATTTTCACTTAGATTATTTTGGCTTATTTTATTCAAACATACAAGTGGATCATCTGAACTATCTTTTTCTATTTCGTTACTAGAATAAAGAGATTGATAAATATTTGGGATTTGTAAATCATAATATTGAGTTTCAGTTGATCCATCACTTCCTTGCATTAATCTATTTAATTCGGCAAAATTCATTTCATCTACTTTCAGAAATTCTGCAATTTTTTTTAATAAAATAGAAAAGTCCTTCTTGGCATTGATATTAAATAATAATGATGCAAACACATACATATCACCAGAATAATTGGTGTCACCGTAGTCATAAAAATACCATACATTTTTAGCCTTATCACGGTAAATTTGTAAACTTGGTTTTCTGTCTTTACGGAAAGGGTTTGAAATATTTTTAAAAGTGTTCTCATCTCTTTGTTTAAGATTCTTATTTACTGCCATAAAGAATAACTTCCCTCCAGCTGTAAGTCTATTTAGTAATTCTTTAGTTATATATCTTTTATGCATATATTTTTTTTAATTGTTATTATTCTTATTTCTTTTCAATGCAACAGCATCTATCAATTCATTTTCTTTGAATTTAAATCTGTTGCCAATTTTGTATCCTTTAATTGATCCTTCTTTAATCATCAAACTAAATGTGGGGATCGAAATGCCAAGTACTTTGGCCGCCTGCTCCTTGTTAAGGAACACAGTAGGAGTTGGATCTCTCCCAATTGGAAAAATAGCGGAAGTGCTTAATAACTGTAATTCTTCACGTACAATCGAGCGGAATAAGGCTTCGATTTCATGGACGCTAACTTGTTGGATCATTAATCCTGTCATTCTATGAAATTGGTATCAACTACTATTAGATAGTCGATGGTTATTTATTAGGCGTTACCAATTTTATAGATGATTCTTTTTAAGAAAAAAGGGATCAAGTTTTTACGATTAAATCTTTGAGCCGCCGATTCACTCATTGATTATAAAGCAAAGGTAAACAGTTTTGATTTTGCCACAAAGAAATTAAAGAAATATTTTTGTGTTTAGATTCTTGTATGCCACACCCCATATGTACTTCAAGAAATTAGTAATAATATAATTTATAATTATTTATCACTAACAATTATTAATAATAATCTAAATAATACTAAATATTTGAAATCTTAATTAATAGAAACATCATTTTGTTTTAGCATATAAAAGTTCGTGAAATAAATATTGATACATTTTTTCAGTAGACCATAACTAATTTCAAATCCATTTCTATAAAAAAACTACTATAGTTTTAGGAGTAAATCAAGCTAAAACCACATTTTTTGATTTGCGATAAGAATATACATACTTTTAAGTATTACTTTCTAGTATATGAACTCATTTCAAACGATTATCGAAACTGAAAAAAAGGATATTTTATTAAATGGTGGAGTTCTTATAATTGGTTCTCTACTATGGGACACTGACAATCAAAGATTAAAATGGCGTAACAATTCTTTAGAAGTTGACAAGCAAATTTTAGTCCCTGCACCAATTCGTTATGGCAGAGTTTCGAAAGAAAGGAGTTGTACTTTTTCTATGGTTTTTTCTAATGACTGCAACCAAGATAACCAAATTGGAGAAGCAATATTTGTTCCCTTTAAAGACAATCCATTAAATTTTGAAAAAATGGAATTTCAAACTCAAGAATTAATAAAATCAGAGCGTAAAAAAGAAACTCTTGACTCTGACAAATTTAATTGGGGTTGGGGTACTCTTACAATTTCAGTAAATCCTAAAATTCTAAATGAAACTTCAGAAAAATTTAATCAAGCAAAATTACTTTTGTCGTATTGGAGAGATAAATATAGTAATGGTTTTAATCCAAACGACTATAAAGTTGGACAAGAATTACCAGTTCTTGACAAACAAGGTATACTCAATTTCAGTTGGACAGAAAAACTAAATGACTTTGATTTTTTTATTGCGACAGCAACCAAGCCAGAACGAGAACATTATCCAACATCAAAACATATTGCTGACAGAATGCTTGCAAATGAGTATTCGGACTATTTTCGTAATAATGTTCAGTTTGGCATCTCGACTTTTCAGGACAAAGAAATCCTCGAGGCATTAACACACAAGTAAAAAGAGCAGACAAAATTGGGTTTTGTACAATTTGGGCTGCCACCTTTAACCCTTCAACTTTTGGTATTGCTAATCAACTTCAGTAATTTGGCTTTAACTAATCTAATCTCTTGTTAACTAGTCAACAATAGGAACTGTTCAAAGCCCTGTACTTTTGCAATAATTATAGATAGATAACCAATTAATAAAAAATGGACAGAAAAGCATTATTAAATCAACTCTCTCTTGCATACAGCCCTTTGTGTAATTACGACTTTACTACACTAAAAAATGACCCTGTAATTCAGGACATTATTGACAGAAGCAGCTTGTATGCAATTGTTCAAAGACCTGAAATTAGATTTGACAATATCACAAAGGTTGAAGAAGAAAAAAGCATTGCATTTGAAATTCGCCAAAATAGAAACCCCAATGTTCTAAAGTGTAAAATGCCTTTGTTTCAAAAACATATAGCAACTTACCCATCCAATGAAGTAGTTGTCCAATTTGGTTCTAATGACAAGAACGCTACTTTAGTTGAATTGCCATTAAATAATATTCACGGTATGAAATTTTATCAAAAAAGCGTTAAAACAGAAAATTTCTTGCTGTGGATTTCCCCAGAAAAATTTCTGCAAAATTATTGGGAGGGTCATCTTGAGGCTGAAATCGAAGGAAATATTCACGACTTTACAAAATACTACGTTCATTATGTAGGACAAGCTACTAAACAAGATATATGGAAAAGATTAACAGGACACGACAAACTTCAAGATATTTTATCTCTTGAATATCCTTTGATTTATGGCTCATTACCAACTCACGAAATTGCAATTTTACTTTTTTGCTTTAAAGACAATTTGCAAATGCAAACTTTCGGTAATGATTCAAATGTTGACGAATTGGTAGACAGCTTAATGGGAAAAAATATGCCAGAGCAACGTACAATTTTTTTGGACGCAGAAAAAGCTCTTATCAATGCAATGTTGCCAAAATACAATGACGAATTATTTAAGAGTTATCCTAAAAGTTCAGATGGACTGTATAAGCACAATTACAATTCGATTTCATATTCATTCACAGACCCAATTACTTTGGTATATGACAAAGGGGAAATACAAGGAGGATTGACCTTTTGGGGTGGTGATACAATAATTATTCAAGACAATAAAACAATGCAACTAATTAAACATGATAAAAAATGAATACAGGAAACTACACATGTGCAATAGGCGGGTATCAGACTCGATAGGCAGTTTTTTTTCAGTTCATCATAAATGGTAAAAGTCCGCTCTTCTCAAAACTGCAAAACGTTAATGGCCTAGCTAAAAAAACACATTAAAATTGAAACTGTAAAGATATTTTTAATGCCTAAACAAACAAATTCTCAAAAAATAGGTTCACTTGGACATAGTATTGTAGAAACTCAAATTAAGAATTCTGGTTTTTGGATTGGGCGCAACTTGAACGAAGATTTTGGAATTGACATCGAACTAGAATTTGCGCCAAATGAAGTAAGTGGCAAATTTGTTAAGGCTCAAATTAAGTCCCATTTAAAGATTAGTAATGACAAAGATTTTATCACAGAATATCTTAAAAAATCATTTCTTAGATATTGTTATGAATGTCGTGTTCCAATTATTTTAATCGTAGTTTCTACTGAAACATCAGAATCTTGGTTTGTTTGGGTTCAAAAATGGTTAATTGATTCAAACAATATTTCTAATATTTATAACGAAACCGAAAGCGACAGTTTAGGAGTAACAATTCATAATACAAGTAATTTTATAATTGGCTTAAAAAGAGAGATTATTTTAATAGCAACTTGGGAAAATTCAACACAACTTTTTATAGCAGTTCGAGACTTAGCAAACCTTTCATTACAACTATATGACGACAAGCTATCTCTAATATTATTTAACTATTTAGAAGAATTTAAATCAGATACTCAAACTAATATAAATTATCTTGACACATTAATTGAAAAAGTCATTTTATTAGGTATGGGAATTTGGGCAACAGATGAAGGGAATAAGGTTTCTCAAATGCTTTTTAAATTTATCAGAGACCATGGAGAAAAGTTAAATGCAAATCATATTTCAAAATTAGTTATCCGAGGTAATGACTGCTCAAGAACTGGGATAAATGCTTTGGGTGTTCTATATGACCATTTCCCAAAACATGCAATCTCATTAAAATTGACAGAAAGGTTTAAGAATTTTGCTGATCCACGGTTACATTATTATTGCACTATAAAAGAAAGATATTTATCAAAACGTATTGGATGGTTAACTGAGAAAGATGATTTAAAGGTTGGAAAATTAAAGCTTGATCTTTCTTCAATAAATGGAAGCCTATTAGAAAAGTGGGCTAACCGTGGCGATTCAGTAATATTTGACTATGTCTTTGAAATTGAAGATTAAGCTATTGAAAGTTTGTAAACGTGAACTGCTAATAAGTACTCTGCATAAATCAAGCTACTTATTAATGATAATTGAAAAGTTAATACAGCCAAAGTATATAAAATGAGTCAAGATAATTTTGATATTATTATCCGTGAATTTACTTCTAAATCAAACCTAGAAGATAGATATACTTCATTCGACTACTGTTATAATTATTTCAAGACAAATCATAATTATACTTTTGACATTGAAAAATCTTGTTTAACACTTGGTTTTTATTTGGCGAGTTGGGGAATGTTTAGAGGATCAAGTTTTTTATTACAAAAAAATGCAAGGCACTTTCGACAGACAATTGAATATATTTCAACTTTAGATAAAACAATCTGGGATATAGATGTCGATAATTATGATGAAGATAATATTGAAAAGATTATTGAAATATATAGGGAGATTAAAGGCAGACTTATTTTGAATAGTGAAAATGCAGACGTAACTCTAGTCACTAAAGTTCTTTTGGGGGTTTTTGGCTTCATCCCTGCTTTTGATCAATATTTTTGTAACACCTTTAGAAGTCTTTATAATAATAAATGTGGATTTAGACGTGTGAATGTTAATTCATTAAATTATGTTAAAGACTTTTATTTGAAAAATAAATTAGATATTGATAGACTATCTAGTGAAACTTTTACTACGAATTTCGATACAGGACTGAAAACTAAAATACAATATCCCAAAGCAAAACTTATTGATATGTATGGATTTTCACTAGGTATAAAACAGTCAAAAATTAAATAGATTATCTTACGCTACTTTGTTAAACGTATGTGGATTAAAGAACTCATGACCCTGTATTAGCTCAGCATTCTCCAATTCGCTTACACAAATGTATTTCAAAAATACTGCTTCACTTTTATGACTAGTTAGTTTCATAATTGAAATTGCTGGCAATCCTGCTAAATATGAATTTGTTGCAAACGACCGTCTTCCTGCATGTGTAGTTACCAACTCCCATTTCTTATAACTATTCTTTACTGTCTTACCCGCTATAGTTTTTATAATTTCAATATCTGTATTAATTTTAGCTCTTTCCGCTATGACTTTTAAAAGTTCATTTACGTGAGCATTTGTATATGACCGTGGTATTTCATTGTCATACTTTTTTAATATCTCTCTAACAATGGGGTGTATTGGTATAATAACTTTTGCTCTGGTTTTTAAAGTGGTCTTTGTTATGTAATTGTCCGAAATATGCTCTTTAGTAAGTGTTGAAAAATCACTAAATCGGAAACCTGTATAGCAAGCGATTATAAACAAATCTCTAACTACATCAAGGCTTTTTTCATTTTGGAGGTCTAAAGAATTGATTCTGTGTATTTCACTTTCTGTGAGATATATTTTATCGACATCCTCAATTGGCTTCTTAAACAATTTAGATTTGAAAAATAAATTCTGGTTGATTCCTCTATCAGTTGCTGCATTTAAAAACGTTTTTAAAACCTTTATTTGTTTACCTACTGTGTTCTTTGCAAAATTGAGATTGTTTAAATGGCTAATAAATCCATTATAAAAATCTTCGTCAATTTCATTAAAATCTACATCTTTCTTACCCAAAAGTGTAATAAACTCAATTAAGTGCTTTCTACAAGTTTTATATACAAAAATTGTTCCTTCGGTTTTATTATTTACCTCATTTATAATAAACTTATTAATGAATGCCAATAATGTTACAGGAGCAATTTTAGGCACTACAACAACAGGCTTAGAATTTAGATTAAACTTTTTTTCCAAATGCCCCTTTAACTCGTTTGCTGTTGGAATATAACCTTGAAACTTACAGTTTCTAATATAATCTTTGGCTGCCATCTCCATTTTATCAAGCCAATCATTTACTGCTGGATACTCCAATCGATTAAATTTTACCACCGCTCTTTTTGCCTTAAAATCCCAATGTGCAGGCAATATCTTTTCGCCAGTTGTAAGCATAAGGCGCTCATAACAGTTGTATTTTGATTGCATATAGATACAGGTTGGAGAATCTGAACGAGTATCTTTTAAATAGAAATTGAATAAAGGCATTACCATTTTCTGATATTTTAAGGTTGTCTCTTTGGTTGTCTCGCAATGTTTCTTAAAATTTAAGAACTTTAATGCAAAAACATTATCTAACTGAATTTCAGCTAATTAGACAACTTTCAAACCAAAAAATATCTAAAAAAACAGCAAAATTAATAAAGTAAACTCATGCCCAGGTGGGCCCACGAAAAAATCATGCAGTTATGAACGAAAGTTTGTAA
>JBAXQC010000088.1:0-9511 GCA_037131955.1 Bacteroidota bacterium | reverse complement strand
ATTGAACGTAACGAAGTGCTTATTGATAGAGAAACAGTTCTAGAAAAAGACCACGTTGAATTAATTATTGAAAATGATATTAAAACTATCATTCTTAATAGAGAAGATACCAACATGGCCGATTATGCAATCATCTACAACACATTGCAAAAAGACCCTTCTAACTCTGAAAAAGAAGCTGTTGAGCACATCTACCGTCAATTAAGAAATGCCGAACCACCAGACGAGGAAACTGCAAGAGGAATTATTGAAAAGTTATTCTTCTCCGACAAACGTTACGACCTTGGCGAAGTAGGAAGATACCGAATCAATAAAAAGTTAAATAGAAATACACCTGAGGACGTAAAAGTTCTTACGAAGGAAGATATTATTGCTATCATTAAATACCTTATTGAGCTTATAAACTCAAAAGCTGAGGTAGATGATATTGACCACTTAAGCAACAGAAGGGTAAAAACTGTTGGTGAACAGTTATACGCTCAATTTGGTGTTGGTCTTTCAAGAATGGCAAGAACCATCAGAGAGAGAATGAACGTTAGAGACAACGAGGTTTTTACACCTACTGATTTGATTAATGCAAAAACTCTTTCTTCTGTTATAAATTCATTTTTTGGAACAAATCAGCTTTCTCAATTTATGGATCAAACAAATCCATTAGCTGAAATTACTCACAAGAGAAGACTTTCGGCACTAGGGCCAGGTGGTTTATCTAGAGAAAGAGCAGGTTTTGAAGTAAGAGACGTTCACTATACCCATTATGGAAGATTGTGTACTATTGAAACACCAGAAGGTCCAAACATTGGTTTGATTTCTTCTTTGTGTGTGTTTGCAAAAGTAAATAAACTTGGTTTTATTGAAACTCCTTACGTAAAAGTAAACGACAGCAAATTGGATTCTTCGGGAGAGGTTATTTATTTAACCGCGGAACAAGAAACTAATTTGGTTATTGCTCAAGCAAACACAGGTGTTGACAAAGATGGTAAAATTGTTCAACAACGTGTAAATGCAAGAGTAATGGGCGATTTACCTGTTGTTTCGCCTGACAAAGTAAATTTAATTGACGTTGCCCCAAATCAAATTTCATCCATTGCAGCCTCTCTTATTCCTTTCTTGGAGCACGATGATGCCAACCGTGCTTTGATGGGCTCTAACATGCAAAGACAAGCCGTTCCGCTTATGAGGCCGCAAGCCCCAATTGTTGGTACAGGTTTAGAAGCGAATATTGCAATGGATTCAAGGGTGCTTATTACCTCTGAAGGTGAAGGAATTGTTGAAAACGTTGATGCAAACGAAATCATGGTTCGTTACAACAGAACTGAAGACGAAAAGCTTGTAAGTTTTGACGATGACACAAAAACATATAAACTAACCAAATTCCGCAAAACAAATCAAAGCACATGTATTAACCTTAGGCCAATTGTAAAAAAAGGCGATAAAGTTACTCGTGGGCAAGTGCTTTGCGAAGGTTACGCAACTCAAGGTGGTGAACTTGCTTTGGGTAGAAATCTTAAAGTGGCATTCATGCCTTGGAAAGGATATAACTTTGAGGATGCAATTGTAATCTCTGAGAGAGTTGTTAGAGAAGATATTTTTACCTCTTTGCACATTGATGAATATTCTTTAGAAGTTAGAGATACCAAAAGAGGTGTGGAAGAGCTTACTGCCGATATTCCAAATGTTAGCGAAGAAGCTACAAAAGATCTTGACAGCAATGGATTAATTAGAGTGGGAGCAGAGGTAAAAGAGAACGATATTCTAATTGGTAAAATTACTCCAAAAGGAGAAACTGACCCTTCTCCAGAAGAAAAGTTACTAAGAGCAATCTTTGGTGACAAAGCTGGTGATGTAAAAGATGCATCCCTAAAAGTTCCACCTTCTGTAAAAGGAGTTGTAATTGATACAAAATTATTCTCAAGAATTGTAAAAGAGAAAAAATCTAAGTCAGAAGAAAAAGTAATTGTTTCTAAACTTGACGAAGAACACAGCCACGATGCTGCTTTACTTAAAGAAAAATTAGTAGAGAAAATCTTTGCATTGGTAAACGGTAAAACTTCAAATGGTGTTGCAAACAATTTTAAAGAAGTTGTAATTGCAAAAGGAACAAAATTCACTGTAAAAATTCTTCAGGGTGTAGACTACGCAAATGTAAATCCAACTAAATGGACTTCCGAAAAAGAAACAAACGATCAAATTAGATTATTGATTCACAACTACGGAATTAAATTAAACGATTTATTAGGTGCATACAAACGCAAAAAGTTTGCATTAACTGTGGGTGATGAGCTTCCTGCCGGTATTATTCAATTAGCTAAAGTTTACATCGCTAAAAAGAGAAAATTAAAAGTAGGGGATAAGATGGCAGGTCGCCACGGAAACAAAGGTATTGTTGCTAGAATCGTAAGAGACGAAGACATGCCTTTCCTTGAAGACGGAACTCCTGTTGATATTGTTCTAAATCCACTTGGTGTACCTTCTAGGATGAACCTCGGACAAATCTACGAAACTGTTCTTGCTTGGGCAGGAGAAAAGTTAGGTAGAAAATTTGCTACTCCAATTTTTGATGGTGCTACTCTTGATCAAATAAATGAACTTACTGACGAGGCAGGATTGCCAAGATTTGGAAGAACTTATTTATACGACGGTGGAACAGGTGAGAAATTTGACCAACCGGCAACTGTAGGTATTATATACATGCTTAAACTTGGTCACATGGTGGACGATAAAATGCATGCTAGATCTATCGGGCCATATTCTCTTATTACCCAGCAACCTCTTGGTGGTAAAGCACAATTTGGTGGCCAGCGTTTTGGTGAGATGGAGGTTTGGGCGCTCGAAGCATTTGGTGCAGCAAATATTCTACAAGAAATTCTTACCATCAAATCAGATGATGTTATTGGTAGAGCTAAGGCTTACGAAGCAATTGTTAAAGGCGAAAACATGCCAACTCCTGGAATTCCAGAATCCTTTAACGTATTGTTGCACGAGCTAAGAGGCCTTGCACTTGACGTTAATCTTGATTAGTAAGTTTCTAGAAATTAATTTAATTAAAGGTTTAAAAACAAATAAATGACTTTTAAAAAAGAAAATAAAGTAAGAAGTAATTTCACAAAAATTACTATCGGGTTGGCTTCTCCAGAGGCCATCCTTGACCGCTCCAGTGGAGAGGTTTTAAAACCAGAAACTATTAATTACAGAACATACAAACCAGAAATGGGTGGTTTGTTTTGTGAGAGAATTTTTGGACCTGTTAAAGATTGGGAATGTGCTTGTGGAAAATACAAAAGAATAAGATACAAAGGCATTGTTTGCGACCGTTGTGGTGTTGAGGTTACTGAGAAAAAAGTACGTAGAGAAAGAATGGGACATATTTCATTAGTAGTTCCTGTTGCTCACATCTGGTACTTCAAATCTCTTCCTAATAAAATTGGATATTTGTTAGGCCTTCCTACCAAAAAACTAGATTCAATTATATACTACGAAAGATACGTTGTAATTCAGGCTGGTATCAAAGAAAGCGAAGAAATTAAATACTTAACTTTCTTATCTGAAGAAGAATATTTGGCCATAATGGAAGATCTTCCAAAAGAAAACCAAATGTTGGACGACAAAGATCCAATGAAGTTTATAGCAAAGATGGGTGCAGATGCATTGTATGATTTGCTAGGAAGATTAAACCTAGATGAATTGTCTTACGACCTTCGTCACAAAGCAAACAACGAAACATCTCAACAAAGAAAAACTGAAGCATTAAAACGCCTACAGGTTGTTGAAGCTTTCCGTCAGGCAAACGAACACATGGTTAATCGCCCAGAATGGATGATTATTAAAGTGGTTCCGGTTATTCCACCAGAATTGCGTCCTCTTGTTCCATTAGACGGCGGTAGATTTGCAACTTCCGATTTAAATGACCTTTACAGAAGAGTTATTATCCGTAATAACCGTCTTAAAAGACTTATCGAAATCAAAGCCCCTGAAGTAATCTTAAGAAACGAAAAAAGGATGCTTCAAGAATCTGTAGATTCATTGTTTGACAATTCAAGAAAATCAAACGCTGTAAAAACAGAATCTAACAGAGCCTTAAAATCATTATCTGATAGTTTAAAAGGTAAGCAAGGCCGTTTCCGTCAGAACTTATTAGGGAAAAGAGTAGATTATTCTGCTCGTTCGGTAATTGTTGTTGGTCCTGAATTAAAATTGCACGAGTGCGGAATTCCTAAGGACATGGCAGCAGAATTATACAAGCCATTTATCATTAGAAAACTAATAGAAAGAGGTGTTGTTAAAACTGTAAAATCTGCAAAGAAAATTGTAGACAGAAAAGATGCCATTGTTTGGGATATTCTAGAAAATACGTTAAAAGGACATCCTGTATTGCTTAACCGTGCTCCAACATTGCACAGATTAGGTATTCAGGCATTTCAACCAAAACTAATCGAAGGAAAAGCTATTCAGTTGCATCCATTGGTGTGTACGGCTTTTAATGCCGATTTCGACGGTGACCAAATGGCGGTGCATCTTCCACTGGGAAATGCTGCAATTTTGGAAGCTCAATTGTTGATGTTGGCTTCTCACAACATTTTAAATCCGGCAAATGGTGCACCTATCACAGTTCCTTCTCAGGACATGGTGTTGGGCTTGTACTACATGACCAAAGGACTAAAAAGTACCGAAGACCACAAGGTTAAAGGCGAAGGTTTAACGTTTTACTCTCCAGAGGAATTAATTATTGCTTACAACGAAAAGCAAGTTGATTTACATGCATTTATTAAAGTTAAAACTACAGTAAATGAAAACGGAGAATTGAAATCAAAAATTATTGAAACTACCGTTGGTCGTGTGTTATTCAATCAGGTAGTTCCATCTTCGGTAGGATACATTAATGAGCTTCTTACTAAAAAATCTCTAAGAGACATTATTGGAAATATCCTAAAAATTTCGGGTGTTGCCAATACTGCAAAATTCCTAGACGATATGAAAGAGCTTGGGTTTATGATGGCCTTCCGTGGAGGTTTATCATTTAACTTAGGCGACGTAATTATTCCAGTTGATAAAGATGCAATGGTTAAAAAAGCGCTTGATGAAGTGCTTGAAGTGAGTGCAAACTATAACATGGGTATCATTACCGACCGTGAACGATACAACCAAGTAATTGATATCTGGACTCACACCAACGCCAGGTTAACTCAAAAGGTGATGACTCAATTATCTACTGATAGAGGTGGTTTCAACTCTATTTATATGATGCTTGACTCTGGTGCTAGGGGTTCTAAAGAGCAAATCAGACAGCTTTCTGGAATGAGAGGATTAATGGCTAAACCACAAAAATCTGGTTCAGGTGGGGGAGAAATTATCGAGAATCCAATTATTTCTAACTTTAAAGAAGGTTTATCAATTCTTGAGTACTTCATTTCTACTCACGGTGCCAGAAAAGGTCTTGCGGATACCGCTCTTAAAACGGCTGATGCTGGTTACTTAACTAGAAGATTGGTTGACGTTTCTCAAGACGTTATCATCACACAAGAAGATTGCGGAACTCTAAGAGGATTAATTGCAGTACCTTTAAAGAAAAACGAAGAAATTGTTGAAACGCTCTACGATAGAATATTAGGTAGAACTGCTGTTGCCGATGTTTTTCATCCAAACACAGGAGAGCTATTAGTTTCTGGAGGAGAAGAAATAAAAGAAGACGAAGCTAAACTAATAGAAAAATCTCCAATTGAACAAGTAGAAATACGTTCGGTATTAACATGCGAAAGCAAACAAGGTGTTTGTAGCAAATGTTACGGTAGAAACCTTTCTAACTCCAGAATGGTGCAGAAAGGTGAGGCAGTTGGTGTAATTGCTGCACAATCTATTGGTGAGCCAGGAACGCAGCTTACCCTAAGAACTTTCCACGTTGGTGGTGTTGCGGGTACGTTTGCAACTGAGCAATCTATTAAGGCAAAATATGCAGGTGTTTTAGAAATTGATGAACTTAGAACAGTAGAAAGAGTAAACCAAGAAGGTACTAAAGTGCAAGTTGTAATTGGTAGATCTGCAGAACTTAGATTAATTGATAAAAACACAAAAATTGTTTTAACAACAGGAAATATTCCTTACGGTGCTCAATTATACGTAAACAATGGCGCCTTTATTGAAGCAGGAACATTAATTTGTGATTGGGATCCATTTAACGCTGTAATCTTGTCTGAACTTGCGGGAACAATTGAGTTTGAAGCATTGGAAGAAGGAATTACTTACCGCGAAGAGGCCGATGAGCAAACAGGTTTTGCCGAAAAAGTGGTGATTGAAACAAGAGATAAAACTAAAAACCCTGCTATACGAATTGTAGATAAAAAAGGAGAAGTTCTTAAAACCTACAACATACCTGTGACGGCACACATTATTGTGGACGACGGACAGAAGATTACTGCTGGTCAAATTCTAGTAAAAATACCAAGATCTGCCGGAAAAGGTGGAGATATTACTGGAGGTTTACCAAGAGTAACCGAGTTGTTCGAAGCAAGAAATCCTTCTAACCCTGCAGTTGTATCGGAGATTGATGGTATTGTAACTTTTGGTAAAATTAAAAGAGGTAACAGAGAAGTGGTGGTTGAATCTAGAACTGGCGAAGTAAAACGTTACATCGTTCCTCTTTCTAAACACATTTTAGTTCAAGAAAACGATTTCATTAAGGCTGGTTTCCCTCTATCTGACGGAGCTACTTCACCTGATGATATTCTTGCCATAAAAGGCCCAACTGCTGTTCAAGAATACCTAGTGAATGAAATTCAAGAGGTTTACCGTTTGCAGGGTGTAAAAATCAACGACAAACACTTTGAGGTAATTGTTAGGCAAATGATGAGAAAAGTGCAAATTGATGATCCGGGAGACACAAGATTCCTAGAGAAACAAATGGCCAATAAGAGCGATTTCATGAACGAAAACGATGCTTTGTATGGCAAAGTGCTTGTTACCGATCCGGGCGATTCTAACAACATTAAAGCAGGTCAGCTAATTAGTGCCAGAAGATTAAGAGACGAGAATTCTCAGTTAAAGAGAAAAGATCAAAAATTAATTCAGGCAAGAGAGGCAATTCAGGCTACTTCTGTTCCGGTATTACAAGGTATAACTAGAGCTTCTTTGCAGACCAACAGTTTTATTTCTGCTGCATCTTTCCAAGAAACAACCAAAGTATTAAACGAGGCTGCTGTAAACGGAAAAGTAGATCATTTGTTAGGCTTAAAAGAAAACGTTATTGTAGGACATTTAATTCCTGCAGGTACAGGATTAAGAGATTACGAAAAAATTGTTGTAGGTTCAAAAGAAGAATACGAAAACATCGTAATCAGCAAGAAAGAAAGAATGAAGTTAGAAGCAGAATAATTAGCCCTAACCAAAACAGAACTATTCATCAAAATCCCCTGATAATTTTTTGTCAGGGGATTTTTAATAAAAAATCAAAATGGACAAAAATCAAAATCAAGAAAATCAATTAAACATTGAGCTAAGCGAAGAAATTGCAGAAGGTAATTATTCCAATTTAGCCATCATTTCGCACTCACCCAGCGAATTTGTGGTAGACTTTATTAGAGTGCTTCCAAACGTTCCTAAAGCCAAAGTAAAATCTAGGATTATACTTACTCCACAACATGCCAAAAGACTGATGATGGCACTAAAAGACAACATCCAAAAATTTGAAACACAGTTTGGAAAAATTGAAGATACCGAAATGCCAGTTATTCCAATGAACTTTGGAGGGCCAACTGCTCAAGCATAAACAAGTGGTGTAAATATCACTTATTTAGTTGGTGTGTTGGTGATAACACCAACAAAAGGTGAAAAATTATCCTTTTCAAAAAAAGGTTTATTGAAAAATAAACCTTTTTTTTGTTTGATTGGTTCTAAGAAGAAAATATTTAGCAACACGCCAAATCCTTTCTATTTCTTTAGCCATTAGCAAAGAATAGGTTCAAAACATAAAGGTTTTATATACCCTCACCTCTTCACCCAGCCCAATTTACATACCTTTTCTGTGCTATCTGCAAACTTTTGTTTTAATAGGTAAATTCCGGAACTTAACGAAGAAAAATTATAATCGTTGTTGTAATTGCTGGCATAAAATACAATATTCCCTGCCAAAGAATAAATAGTTAGTTCTTTTGTAGGAAATGGGGTAAGCAAAATGCTGTTTTCATTTACATAGCCGCCACAAACTGGGGAATCTTTGCAGGTGCTAGTTTTTATACTAATATTGTTTTGTACTTGGGCACAAGAGCCATTAAATTGCTGCACCACAGCAATGTTGGTGTTTTGTTCTGCATTAAAAATTGCAGAATCTAGATAAATTTTAGTAAAACTATTAGCAGGGATAAAGGCTAGTGTACTGCCACTGTTATTGTAAGTATTACTTGGAGCAATGGTAACTGAAGTGCCTTTGCACACACTTATTTCTTTGGGGAAAATTGCCAGTTCATTAGGGTTGCGAACAGTAACTGTAACGCTATCGTACAAAATTCTGCATTGGTCCATAATTAGGTGGTAAGTAGTGGTTGTGCTGGGGGCTGCCTTGGGCTGTGCTGCATGTATGTTGCTTAGGCCCTCTGAAGGATACCACGTATAATCTGCCCCCGGAATTTCTGCACTACCAAGTGTTACACTATCCCCTAAACAAATATCCTTATTGCTTCCTGCACTTATGTTGCTCAATTCAGTTATAAATACATCGTCAATAAACATTATGGAACTCCAAGGATAGCTATGTGGCTTAAATTCTTGTCTAAAATTGTATTGAGCAGTTGGGGGCCAAAAATTGCCTACAACAAAATACTGTTCATTTCCAGTGGCTGTGTAAACTCCACTTACTTTTTTCCAGCGCAGGCTGTCGTCCAAAAAAAAATCTCCCCAAACATCCGGTTCTAAGAAATATCTATTAAATACATTATTTCCTGGATTGGAATTAAAAAACTTTATTCCAGGACCATAAGAATAAATACTGGAACTATCCCCTAAATTAGCCCAAAAACCGGCGCAATACTCTTTATTGGCTTGTAATTGAATAGTAGAGCTGGCATATTCTCTACCAGCTGTATCAGTTGATAGATTTCCTACAAATATTCCGTACTGTAGAAGTAAATAATTATTTCCATTATGAGGATATTGAGTGCCACAGTAGTTTGCAGGCACTGTAGATGCTCCAGGACAAGAATGAAACCATGGCCAGGGTCCGGGAGGCCAAGATTGCCAATTAATACATTTTGTTATTAAATCTACTGAAGCTCCAAACCAAGGAGGGTGTGGTTTAAAAACTGATGCTCTAAAAATATTTTCTAAACCTGAAAATTCTGCACATGAACTAGTGGTATCAAAGAGGTAAAATTTTTCAAATCCTGAGTCTTCAACCAAGTTAAAAGGCTGAGAATTGGCAAAATTTAAAGCCATAAAAAAAGGCAGGAATACAAATCCTGCCTTTTTTAAGAATGAAAAATTAATGTTGAACAACAAATTTTTTAGTTTCAAACACTTGGTTTTG
>JBAXQC010000087.1:0-9688 GCA_037131955.1 Bacteroidota bacterium | reverse complement strand
GCAATGACGGTAGAAAAAAACAGTTATAAACATCATTGCATAAACAGACTGTGGTTCGTGGCCCGCAATGACGGTAAAAAATAAAATAGCAATAAACTCCCAAAAACAAGGCACTCGTTCTCTGCTTAACAAATATTTCTTATAATTGCAGTGCAGTGCTCACAATAAAGCAAGTGCAAAAAGCTCTGCCTTTGGCAGCCTGTAAAACCAATTAATGCATCGTAAATTTCTCTCTAGTTTAGGTTTATTACTTTTTTTAAATCTATTAATTAAACCTTTCTGGATTTTAGGTATAGACAGAGCAGTTCAAAATTCTGTTTCGCCAGCTGATTACGGCTTGTATTATGCTTTGTTTAATTTTTCTTTCTTGTTTAATATTTTATTAGACTTAGGAATTACCAACCTCAACAATAAAAATATTGCTCAAAATCATCACATTTTAAACAAGCACCTCTCTTCAATTATTACACTGCGTTTACTATTAGGTATATTCTATTTTATTGCAACACTCTTTGTAGGAATAGTAATAGGATATTCTACCTATCAAATTTTGTTGCTTTGTGTGTTTGGGTGCAATCAATTTTTAATTTCATTTATACTTTATTTAAGGTCTAATCTTTCGGGCCTTCACTTGTTTAAAACAGATTCATTTATATCTGTTTTAGACAGACTTATTATGATTGGCATTTGTGCTTCATTGCTCGCTAATCAAACCAAAGAAAATCCTTTTAAAATTGAATATTATATTTTTGCACAAACATTTTCATACATTCTTACAATAGTTATTACATTATTTATAGTTGCCAAAAAGGCTAAGCTAAAAAAGTTAATTTGGAATAAAAAGTTCTCAATTGCCATCATCAAAAAAAGTTATCCTTATGCAATTCTTGTTTTATTAATGACATTCTACAACAGAATAGATTCGGTAATGATAGAACGATTGTGCGTTGATGGAGCAAAAGAAGCATCTAAATATGCGGCGGCCTATAGACTTTTAGATGCCGGAAATATGATAGCCTATTTATTTGCAGGATTGTTACTGCCCATGTTTTCTAGAATGATAAAGAAAAAAGAAAAGTTAGAGGAGCTAATTGGCTTGTCATTTTCTATATTAATTTTCATTTCGCTCAGTTCGGCATCAATAGGTTTATTGTTTAGGAATGAATTGATGGGCTTGCTGTATAAGCATGAAGTAGAGGATACATCAGCAATTTTTGGAATTTTAATTTTTTGTTTTGTGTTTGTTTCTTGCACCTATGTTTATGGAACCCTACTTACCGCCAATGGCAATTTAAAAACATTAAATACTATGGCATTAATTGGAATGCTTGTAAATATTGGATTAAATTTAATATTAATTCCAAAGTTCAACTCAATTGGTGCCGCTTATAGTAGTTTAATTACACAAGCCTCAACAGCCATAATTCAACTGTTTTTAGCTCACAAGATTCTAAAATTAAAAATGGAAAAATGGTATTGGCTAAATTTCTTATTGTTTGTCGCAACTTTATTTTGTGTAGAAGTTTTTATAAAAAGCAATCTATTTGTAGGTCATTTTATTTGGCAATTGCTTGTTTTGGTAGTTCTTATTCCGCTAATTGCTATTCTCACCAAGTTCATAAGAATATTTAGTATTTATAGGGCCTTTAAGTTCAGTTAATTTTTACTGAACACAATAATTCTATTTTTTTTCTGTTGTAGGGCGTAAATTTTTAATACAAAAGAAATTTTAATACTTTTAGCCCCCTTTTAAAGAACATATAAGAATTGTTGATGACAGAACAGAAAATTGAAACGTTAGAAATTAGCTCAGTAAACTTGCTGGAGTTTATTTTTAAGCGTAGAAAAGAACTTGTTATTATTGGAATAGTTGCTGCCCTTATCTCTGCAATTGCATCATTTGTTATAACGCCAAAGTATAAGGCAACAGTTATAATGTTTCCCACCCAAACTAGTTCTATTTCTAAAGCTTTGTTAGCAGAAAATAGTGGGAAAGACGATATCTTAAAGTTTGGAGAAGAAGAAGAAGCCGAGCAAATGCTTCAAATTTTAAATTCTGACCAGATACAAGCAAAAGTTTGTGAAAAATTTAATTTGCTTGAGCATTACAATATTGATGAAACAGACCCCTTTAAATACACTAAACTTTTTGAGGAATTTAAAGAAAATATAAGTTACGAAAGAACCGAGTTTATGTCGGTAAAAATAGAAGTGCTGGACAAAGACCCTCAGCTTGCAGCAAATATTTGCAATACCATTTCAGAACTTATGGACAGCGTAAAAAATGGAATGCAAAAACAAAGAGCTGTTGCCGGTCTTAAAATTGTTGAAAGATCATACCTTGCTTTAAAAGATGAGATTCGAGGAATTAATGATTCATTAAAATCGCTCAGAATGTTGGGGATAAACGATTATGAAACCCAATCTCAAGTATTTAATGAGCAATACGCCACTGCAATAGCAAAAAACAATTCCAGTGGAGCAAAGCTTTTAGAAGAAAAACTTAAAATCTTATCTACTTACGGCGGCTCTTATGTGTCGTTAAGAGAGTTGCACGAGGCTCAAATAAAACAGCTCGCCCTTATAAAAGCAAAATACGAAGAAGCAAAAGTTGATGCAGAGCAAATTCTAACTCAAAAATTTATTGTAAACAAAGCAACAAAAGCCGAGAAGAAATCATATCCAATTCGTTGGCTAATTGTAGTAATTAGTACAATTTCTGCCTTAATATTTGGATTTATTGTGTTGCTTTTAATGGAAAATTTAGGTTTAGATTTTAGTTTTCCACAAAAACAAAATTCAAATAGTTCAATTGAAGAAAGGAATGAACTAGTCCAGAGAGAGAATAAAGAACGAATACATGCCGCAGCTTTAGAACAAAAAGAAGAATTAAAAAAAAAAGCTTAAAAATAATGGATGATGTAAATTACGTTACGATGGAAAAAGAAATGCAAAATATCAATTTACTACATCTGCTGCTAAAATGGAAGTATCAATTATTAGTGACTTTTTCTGTTTCTTGTATAATTGCAGCAATTTTTTCTTCCTCTCTATTCATTACACCAAGATTTAAATCTGTAGCTTTAGTTTATCCCTCTAATATTGCACCCTACAGCAATGAATCCATGACAGAACAAATGATGGAAATGATGAAGTCTGGATACGTTAGAGATAGTATGATTAAAGAATTTAACTTATATGTTAGATATGATATTGAGGGTGCAGAAGATAAAAACGACAAACTATATAAAAGCTACAACCAAAAAATATCAATTGATAAAACCGAATATGAGGCCATATCAGTTGCAGTAATGGACAAAGATCCAGCAACTGCAAAAAAAATGGTAGAAAAGTTAATTTATTTTACAGATGTCTTAATTAAACGATTGCAATCTCAAAAACTTTTAGAAGTTGTGGAGATGAATAAAATAGGTTTGTACAGAGTAAAATCTCAATTAGATTCAGTAAATAAAGCATTGGATATGTTCAGAAGGGAGTATTCCATTTTAGATTATAGCATTCAATTGGAACAAGTGTCAAAAAATTATTATAAAAGTTTGGCATCATCGGGAAGAGGTTTAGAAGAAATGAAAAAAATGCTTGATGTGCTAAAATTAAGAGGAAGTGAATATGAATTTCTGCACAATCGTTCTATCTCTCTTTCAAAATATTATGCATTGTTAGAAACTGAATATTTAAAATCACTAAGGGATTACGAACGGAATTTTACCTATTCAAATATAATTTCTGATCCAATTAAACCCGATAAAAAATCTTATCCTGTAAGGTGGATAATTGTTTTAAGTTCAGGTTTATCTGCTTTATTTTTAGGTTTTCTTCTGATATTAAATTATGAGAGAAAATATATAGAAATGTAAATGGATACATCAATAAAAGAAAATAAAAGTTTATTTTGGTTTTATGCATTGGTCTTTTGTTTTATTGCACTAAATGCAGCTTTTATTGCTTTTGAAAATTTTTATTTTGTATTAGTTCCATTCATAATTCTATTTCTTGGGTTCTATTTCTTTTCATTAGACAAAATACTTTGGCTCATTGTTTTTGCCACTCCGCTTTCATTAAATATTAGAAATACAGAAATGGGATTTGGGATTAGCCTACCCACAGAACCATTGATGATTGGTGTTTTTCTTGTATTTGTACTTAGGCTTTTTTCTGAGGAAAAAATGGATAAAAGAATCTTCTTCCACCCCATTACAATAGCCATTTTAGTAAACTTATTTTGGTTGTTGGTAACTTCTTTTACTTCCACAATGCCTTTGGTTTCCTTTAAATTTCTAATCGCCAGGTTTTGGTTTATTGCATCATTTTATTTTTTTGGATTGGTAATTTTTAAAAAACCAGAAAGATTTATTCGTTTTGTTGTTCTCTATTGTCTTGGTTTTTCTTTTGTTATTGCCTACACCATCTACAACCATAAATTGTATGGCTACACACAAGAATCATCAAATTGGGTAATGTCGCCATTCTACAACGACCATACAATATACGGTGCAGTATTGGCAATGTTTCTCCCTATATTAATTGGTTTTTTATTTATTCCCGGTAAATCGCTAATGTTTAAAACTATGATAGTAAGTGCAGTTATAGTTTTTACAATTGCTCTTTTATTGTCATACACTAGAGCAGCATGGCTGAGTTTGGTTTTTGCATTGATAGTTTTTTTAATTTTTTATTTTAAAATAAAATTCAGAACAATTTCTTTGGTTGCATTAAGTATAGCAATTTTGGGTTTAATTTTTTCTAAACAAATTTTAATGAAATTAGAAAAAAACCGCCAAGACTCCTCTTCTGATATAACACAACACGTTAAATCCATTTCAAATATTTCTTCCGATGCCTCTAATCTCGAAAGAATTAATCGTTGGAAATCAGCTTTAAGGATGTTTGAGGAAAAACCTATTTTGGGTTTTGGCCCTGGTACCTATGCATTTAAGTATGCACCCTATCAATTTTCTTCCGAAAAAACAATAATTTCTACCAATGCCGGAAACAAGGGCAATGCCCATAGCGAATACATTGGCCCTTTATCTGAGTCGGGGGTTTTGGGGATGTTAACTTTTTTATCCATTGTTATTATTACTTCAATAACATCCATTAAATTAATTAAACAACTAGAAGATAAAACACTTAAAATATTTGTGGGTTCAGCTTTTTTGGGACTGTGCACTTATTTTGTGCATGGCACATTAAACAACTTTTTAGACACAGATAAAGCAAGTGTTCCTTTTTGGGGATTTATTGCAATTATTGCTGCTGTAGATATTTATCAAAATAAAAAAACTACCCATTTAGAGTAGTTTTTTCTTTTATTAATATTTTCTTTTTTTAATTTACTAAGGCAATATCAAACTGAACAAGATCAATAAAATCTTGAACCCTATTTTCTACTTGCTCATCACTTAACTCTAACAGATTTTCAATGCCAAATTTTTCTACACAAAACGATGCCATTGCCGAACCGTAGATAATAGCTCTTTTCATATTGTCGAAACTTACATCTCTAGATTTTACAATATAGCCAATAAAACCTCCTGCAAACGTATCTCCGGCACCAGTGGGGTCAAACACATCTTCTAAAGGCAAAGCCGGAGCAAAAAATACTTGTTTGTTGTTGAACAACAATGCACCATGTTCGCCTTTTTTAATTATTAAATATTTTGGACCCATAGTAAGAATTTTTTGTGCTGCTTTCACCAAAGAATATTCGCCAGTAAGCAATCTTGCTTCTTCGTCGTTTATTGTTAAAACATCAACCATTGCAATTGTTTTAAGCAGTTCATCCATCATGCTTTCCATCCAAAAATTCATGGTATCCATCACAATTAATTTGGGGCGAACAGGAATTTGCTCAATTACTTTTCTTTGAATAGTTGGCATTAAATTACCCAACATTAAAAACTCACAATTTTTTTGACTTTCAGGCACAACCGGATCAAAATCCATCAATACATTTAGTTGAGTATCTAAGGTATCTCTGGTGTTCATATCAATATGATATTTTCCGCTCCAAAAAAAAGTTTTGCCATCTGGTTTTATTTCTAAACCTTCGGTATTTATACCTTTTTTGTTCATCATTTCTATAGCAGACAGAGGAAAATCTGCACCTACTACAGAAACCAAATTAATGTTTTTTGTGTAATATGAAGCAGATAAACCAATGTAGGTAGCAGCACCACCAATAATTTTATCTGTCTTTCCAAAAGGAGTTTCAATTGCATCAAACGCCACAGTACCAATAACTAATAAGCTCATAAAAAAAATTTTTGCAAATATATTGTAAAATAAGATTTGATGTACTACATTTGCAAACCTTTTTTAAACAAAAGGCTAACATTCCTTGATAGCTCAGCTGGTTAGAGCACATGACTGTTAATCATGGGGTCCCTGGTTCGAGCCCAGGTCGAGGAGCAAAAGCTTCGCAAGATTTAATTTTTGCGAAGCTTTTTTTTTATAATTTTCATCATTAAGGTTTTAGAAATTAACTCAGGATTTAATATTTGGAACTATGACTTCTACCGCATAATTTTCTTGAAAAATTACTCTAAAAGCAATTCTTATATTATACATAAAATCCTAAATTTCCCTAACTTCGTCGCTCAAAAAAAGCACATGCCTAAAAATCCCTCTATAAAATCGGTATTAATTATTGGCAGCGGCCCTATCGTTATTGGCCAAGCTTGCGAATTTGACTATTCTGGCTCACAAGCGGCAAGGTCATTAAAAGAAGAAGGAATTGAAGTAACACTTATCAATTCCAACCCTGCAACCATCATGACCGATAACGTTACTGCCGATCACATTTATCTATTGCCTTTAACCATTGCATCCATTTCTAAAATATTAAACGAAAGAAAAATAGATGCTGTGCTTCCTACCATGGGTGGACAAACTGCTTTGAATCTTGCCATTAAAGCAGAAGAAATGGGTATCTGGAAAAAGCACGGCGTGCAAATGATTGGAGTAGATATTCATGCCATTGATATTACCGAAAACAGAGAAAAATTTAGGCAACTAATGATTGATATTGGAGTTGGTGTTGCACCTTCTGCAACAGCTAATTCATTTTTAGAAGGAAAAGAAATTGCTCAAAAATTAGGTTTTCCATTAGTTATCAGACCATCTTATACACTGGCAGGTACCGGAGCTTCCTTTGTTCACCACCGAGAGGATTTTGATAATTTATTAACCCGTGGACTTCATGCCTCGCCAATACACGAAGTGCTAATAGACAAAGCATTATTGGGTTGGAAAGAATATGAATTAGAATTGCTAAGAGACAACAACGATAACGTTACAATTATTTGTTCCATAGAAAATTTTGATCCTATGGGAATTCATACCGGCGATTCTATAACCGTTGCACCGGCTCAAACTTTAAGTGATACCACTTATCAAAGAATGAGAACAATGGCTATTAAAATGATGAGAGCCATTGGAAATTTTGCTGGCGGATGCAACGTTCAGTTTGCTGTTAGTCCCGATGAAAACGAAGATATTATTGCCATAGAAATTAATCCAAGAGTTTCTCGTTCTTCAGCATTAGCAAGCAAAGCCACTGGTTATCCTATTGCCAGAATCGCTTCTAAATTAGCTATCGGTTATCACCTTGACGAACTTAAAAATCCAATCACCGGAAATACATCTGCATTTTTTGAACCTACTTTGGATTACGTGATTGTAAAAATACCACGATGGAATTTTGATAAGTTTAAAGGATGTGACAGAAAACTTGGCCTTCAAATGAAAAGTGTGGGCGAAGTAATGGCTATTGGTAGAACGTTTCAGGAAGCCTTGCAAAAAGCATGTCAATCATTAGAAATAAAACGTAACGGTTTAGGGGCTGACGGCAGAGAACTAAAAAATCAATCAGAAATTTTATACAGCTTAGAACACCCAAGCTGGAACAGGTTGTTTCATGTGTACGATGCTTTTAAATTGGGTATCCCCATGAAAACTATTCAAAAACTCACAAAAATTGACAAATGGTTTTTAGAACAGATAGAAGAATTAGTGCTCTTAGAAAAAGAAATTTCTAGTTTTAATTTAGAAAATTTACCCGAAGAACTCTTGATGACCGCCAAGCAAAAAGGCTATGCTGATAGGCAAATTGCACATTTGCTGCGATGTTTAGAAAGTGAAGTGTACAAAAAAAGAAACGACCTTGGAATAAAAAGAATTTACAAAATGGTGGATACTTGCGCTGCAGAATTTGAAGCACAAACTCCTTACTTTTATTCAACATTTGAATATGGAAACCACAACGAAGCCATCCCAACTAAAAATAAAAAAGTAATCGTGCTGGGCAGTGGTCCAAACAGAATAGGGCAGGGGATAGAGTTCGACTATAGCTGTGTGCACGGAATATTAGCTGCCAAAGAATGTGGTTATCAAACCATCATGATAAACTGCAATCCCGAAACCGTTTCTACCGATTTTAGCATTGCCGATAGATTGTATTTTGAACCTGTTTTTTGGGAACATATCTACGACATTATTCTCAATGAAAATCCCGAAGGAGTAATTGTGCAATTGGGTGGACAAACAGCATTGAAATTGGCAGAAAAATTAAACCGATACGGAATAAAAATATTTGGTACTTCCTACGAGTCATTAGATCTTGCCGAAGACAGAGGAAGTTTTTCTACTTTGCTAAAAAATAACAACATTCCTTATCCAAAATTTGGTGTAATAGAAAGTGCAGAGCAAGCTGTGGAACTCTCTAGAGATTTAGGTTTCCCTTTGTTGGTAAGACCATCGTATGTGTTGGGTGGACAAGGAATGAAGATTGTTATAAATGAGCAAGAACTAGAACAGCATGTAGTGAACATTTTAAGTGATATTCCCGAAAACAAAGTGCTGTTGGATCATTTTTTAGAAAAAGCAATTGAAGCCGAAGCCGATGCATTGTGCGATGGCGAGGAAATAAAAATAATTGGCATCATGGAGCACATAGAACCTGCAGGAATTCATTCGGGCGATTCTTATGCTGTATTGCCTACTTTTTCGTTGAGCCAAAACGTATTAGAGCAAATAAAACAACATACAAAAACTATTGCCTTAGCTACCAAAACAGTTGGGCTAATAAACATACAATTTGCAGTAAAAAATGAAATTGTGTATGTTATTGAGGCTAATCCAAGAGCTTCTAGAACGGTTCCCTTTATTGCAAAAGCCTACAACGAACCTTATGTGAATTATGCCACTAAAATTATGTTGGGAACACATAAAATAAAAGACTTTACGTTTGCGCCAAAGGAGTTTGGATTTGCTATAAAAATTCCTGTTTTCAGTTACGAAAAGTTCCCAGAAATAAATAAAGAATTAGGGCCCGAAATGAAATCAACTGGTGAGGCAATTTATTTTATTGACGATTTAACCGACGAGTTTTTTCACCAAGTATATTCTGAACGAAATCTTTATTTAAGTAAATAAACATTATGCAATTGATAAGAGAATTATTTTTTACGGCCGTTATAATATTTGTATTGTTTAAACTCTTTGGCAGAAATAAAAAAAGTGGAAATGTATTTTTTACCCAAAATAATTTTACTCAAAAGAAAAATAACGGATCTACCAACACGGACGAAATAAATCAAAATTCATCCTCCGCAAAAAATAAAAGCGACGACGAAGGAGAGTACATAGATTACGAGGAAATAAAATA
>JBAXQC010000086.1:0-9933 GCA_037131955.1 Bacteroidota bacterium | reverse complement strand
GGGTCAATTCCTTTAACTCCGTAAGCAATTACTAAATATCCGAGTGCCAATAAAAACAAACCAATAGATTGTTTGTAAGGCGAGGCAGGTTCCATGTTTCTTTTTCCTAAGAAACCCCATAATCCTACAAATACTGCGGCAAAAATTACAATGGCAACAGCATTTACTGACTGAAAATAACTGGCAGGAATTTCTTTTCCAAAAACTGTTCTATCTGTTTGTTCTTCTGCAAAAAAGGTTAATGAAGCACCTGCTTGCTCAAAGGCTGCCCAAAAGAAAATTACAAAAAATGCAACTATGTAAATTACCCAAATTCTTTGACTTTCTATTTTGGTTAAACTTTTATCGGATATAATAAACCCCGGTGCTGCAATAGACAAAGAAAATATAAACGAGCCAATTACTCCTTGTCCCAAATAAAAGAACAAGCTAAATAATACTACCTCTACTACAAGCCAAGTAATAATTTGTGACGAAGAAAATCCTGATTTTGCTTCTGCAATTGTATCAATATCCTTAGTTTCTCTTTTGCTGTTTGGAGCAGAGCCAATTGCTTCTCCATCTGGCGTTACAATGTATTTGTCTTTGAGTGTTATGAATAAAATTAAACTTACAATCATGCCAATACATGCTGCTAAAAATCCCCATTTAAAATCTCCGGGGTTTCCTGTATCGCCCAAGTAACCACATACCAATGGAGAGAAAAATGCTCCAAGGTTTATTCCCATGTAAAAAATTGTAAATGCAGAATCTACTCTTTTGTCGCCTGGAGCATACAGTTGCCCAACCATGGTAGAAATGTTGGGCTTAAAAAAACCATTTCCAAAAATCAAGGAGGTTAAACCCACCATCATTAAAATTCCCGCAATTTCTATGGTATCGTAAAATGAGCCGGCCATAAACATAAAAAACTGTCCAATAGCCATCATTACTCCACCAATGATGATAGACTTTCTGTTGCCCCAGTACCTATCGGCCATGTAGCCGCCGATTAGTGGAGTTAAATAAACTAATCCTGTGTAACTGCCATAAATTTCGCTACTAATGGCTTTGTCGTAAAGTAATGCTTTGGTTAAAAAAAGAACAAAGATTGCCCTCATTCCATAGTAACTGAACCTTTCCCACATTTCTGTGATAAACAATACGTATAATCCTTTTGGGTGTTTGTTGCTGGTTTGCGAAATTTCTGCCATGTTTATTTTAATTTTAAAAGGCAATAATAAGCAATTATTAAAGTAAAGACAAAACCAATAGTTATTTTAGTCTATTGGTATTTCAAATTAATAAAATACAAAAGAGTTTATTTAGATAATACCACTATAAAGCAAAAATAATCCAGCATATAATACTATAACAGCTCCAAGTTGGGAAACCGCACCAATAACTGCAGATTTAATGTTTTTGTTTTTTGCTTTAGAGGCATAACATTGCCTATACTCAAAACTGTTGGTTATTTCTTTCCCCGATAGAGCAGGAGCTTTTATGTTTGGCTCAGGTTCATACACTGCGGCAATAACTATGGCTGGCCACGAAAGAAAAAAGCCACCAATACCAAACAATAAATTTTGATCGTGGTACAACTCTGCATCATTTGAGCCTTCACTACATGGACTTTCGCTGTTTAAGCTTAAGCTTTTTCCTTTGAAATACTCCTGAGTAGAATCAAGAGCACAAGTGTTCTCGGGGTTTGTTTGCTCTATTGGAGCATAATAATTTTCTTGAGTAACACTTGGTTCAGAAATTGCTTGTGTTTCTTGAATTTCGCAAACGTTCTCTTCTACAACTATTAGATGCTCTGTTTCAATAAAATTTGTGTAGAACAGAGTTTTGTTTGCAAACGAGTAACTAGAAATAAGAATAAAAAAGAATAAGACCTTTTTCATTTGTGTATAATTTAATAGTGACTACTAAATGTACTTTAATACTTTGCCAGCTTTTAAAGATTTAGGATTACTTATTCCGTTTAATCTCTTAAGAACAGCAGTAGTAGTACCAAGTTTTTTGGCAATAACAGATAAATTATCTCCCTTGCGTACTTTGTAGTATTTTGTTCTGCCACCTTTAGACGAAGCAAAATTTTTCTTTCTATTTAAATAATCAAAGGTTTCTTTGGTGATGGTAATTTCTTTGGCACTTAAACAGAAATCTTCGAATGAAATTATTTTTGATGGATCAAAAGGGTAGCCTTTGTACCTCACTTCAAAGTGAAGGTGACTTCCAAAAGAATGACCGGTGTTTCCGCCTAAACCAATTAAATCGCCAGACTCAACATGCTGACCAGGAATGACTTCTAATTTTGAAAGGTGAGCATAAATAGTTTCTAAACCGTTTTTGTGTCTAATCATCACTACGTTTCCAAAAGACGGACTTTTACGGGCAATTCTAACTGTTCCTTCAAAAGCACTTCTTACAGAGTCGCCTGTTTCTAGGTCAATATCAATTCCACAATGTTGTCTTCTCCAACGTGGACCAAAACCTGATGTAACATTTCCTTTAAAGGGATGAGTGTAATCGCAGTCGTAATCGCTTTGAAGTTTTATAAATACTGAATCTTCTATTAAAGATGAAAAGTCAATTTTAAAAGGATTTACATTTATGGTATCGTTTAGACCAGTAGCGTCGTAGTCAGAATCACCTAAATAAATGTCGTTTGGCTCAGAAAAGGAAACATCAGCATCGCCAAAAATATTTTCATTTAAAATACTTGGTGCAGAAGAAATTATTTTTTTAGCTCCTAAGGTATCTTTGTAGGCAATTGCTTTTAAAGGTGCTTTTTTCTTTTTGTTGTATTTTTTAGAGTTGCCTTTTGAAGCATACTTGCCTTTGCTTTTCTTTTTTGTTTTACCTTTTGCATAACCATTACTTAACGCAATAGTTAGCAATAGAACAAAGAAAAATAATATACGTAATACTTTTTTTATCATATTTTTTGAGCGGTGCAAAGCTAACAAAAATCCTAAACAAAATGTATTTTGGGCTAAATAGCTTGTTTTTAGCTGCTTAGCACTGTTTAGTGTTTTGTTTTGCAACGACTGCCATTCTTAACAACAATTGAGCCAAAAATTTGAATAATCTTTTTAGCAGCCTTTTAAACATTTTTATACCTATTAATACCAAATAGAATTATAAACTAGAACAATCCAGAGCTTGTTTGAAGTTTCTAGTTATTGCACTTAGCAGCGTCGGAGCTCACAAAGGAGGCATAAAGTTTCACAAAGAAGGAGCATGTATTAATTTGTTGAAGGATTATTGTTGTTTATAACAATTCTAAATAGCGTATATTTTTAAACCAAACACAATCAATTTTAGTTTATGGTTGCATTAACAAACTTTGATAGTAAATTTGCGGGACTAAAAAAAAAGCAAAATTTCTAAAATATTATGAAGTATTCTGTTAAACCCTTGTTCAGTTCAACCATTGGTAAAAAACTATTGATGGCGATTTCTGGTTTGTTTTTGTGTACATTTTTAATTGTACATCTAATTGGTAATTTACAGTTGTTTAAAAACGACGGCGGATTTGCGTTTAACACCTACACAAAATTCATGACCACCAACCCATTAATAAAAATAATTGCTTACGTAAATTATGCACTTATTTTATTGCATGTTTTTACTAGTTTGGCTTTAACCATAAAAAATAAAAAAGCAAGGCCTGTAAGTTATGGCTACAACAACCCAAAGACCAATAGTATTTGGTCTTCTAGAAACATGGGAATTTTAGGCACAATTATCCTGGTTTTTATTGTGGTACACATGCAAAATTTTTGGTACGAAATGAAGTTTGGCGAAGTGCCAATGATGTCGTATTTTGAATACGTTTCACCGGAAGGGAAAACCATGAGTACACAAAACTTAGAGGAAGTGGCTCCAAGTTCTTATGGAACTGTAAGGCAAGTAATCGTAAAGGATTTATACAAAGAGGTTACAACAGAATTCTCAGAAGAGGCGTTGCTAGTATTGTTGTATGTTATAGCTCAAATTGCTATTGGGTTTCACTTGTGGCATGGCTTTGCAAGTGCTTTTCAAACTGTGGGGATAAATCACAAACGATATTCGCCCATAATAAAAACCCTTGGTTATGGATTTTCTATAATTGTCCCTGCTTTATTTGCAATAATGCCATTGTATTTTTTCTTTATCAAATAATTTAATTCTATAAACAATAAGTTATGTTAGATTCCAGAATTCCCGAAGGTCCATTAGAAGAAAAATGGACAAAACACAAGTCAAGTATAAAGTTGGTAAATCCTGCCAATAAAAGAAAAATTGATGTGTTGGTTATTGGCACAGGATTAGCTGGTGGTGCTGCCGCCGCAACATTAGGCGAATTGGGCTACAACGTAAAAGTGTTTTGCTTTCAGGATAGCCCTAGAAGAGCTCATTCAATTGCTGCACAAGGCGGTATAAATGCTGCAAAAAATTATAAAAACGACGGTGATAGTGTTCATCGTTTATTTTACGATACTATTAAAGGCGGAGATTTCAGAGCCAGAGAAGCAAACGTTCATAGGCTTGCCGAAGTAAGTGTTGACATCATTGACCAATGTGTGGCGCAAGGCGTTCCATTTGCAAGAGAGTACGGAGGTTTATTAGACAACCGTTCTTTTGGTGGATCACAGGTTTCACGTACTTTTTATGCAAGAGGTCAAACAGGTCAGCAATTGTTGTTGGGAGCATACTCTGCTCTAGAAAGACAAGTTGGTTTAGGCAACGTTAAGCAATACACCCGTCACGAAATGGTAGAGCTTGTAAATATAGACGGAAAAGCAAGAGGTATTATTGCAAGAAATTTAATAAATGGAAAATTAGAAAAGTTCTTTGGTCATGCCGTTGTGCTTGCCACTGGCGGATATGGAAATGTATTTTTCTTGTCTACCAACGCCATGGGATCAAACGTTACTGCATCTTGGAAAGCATATAAAAAAGGTGCATTTTTCGGAAATCCTTGTTTTACTCAAATACATCCAACATGTGTTCCTGTTACAGGTTCATATCAATCTAAATTAACATTGATGTCGGAATCATTAAGAAACGATGGAAGAGTTTGGGTGCCAAAGAAAAAAGAAGATTCAAAAAAACGCCCACAAGACATTCCGGAAGAAGACAGAGATTATTTCTTGGAAAGAAAATATCCTTCATTTGGAAATTTAGCACCTAGAGACATTGCATCTCGTGCTGCCAAAGAAGCTTGCGACGATGGTAGAGGAGTGGGTGTATCGGGCTTGGCTGTTTACTTAGACTTTGCAGACGCAATTAACAGATTAGGAAAATCAGTTGTTGAAGCTCGTTATGGAAATTTGTTCGACATGTACGAACACATCACCAACGAAAATCCTTACGAAATGCCCATGAGAATTTATCCTGCAGTGCACTATACTATGGGAGGAACATGGGTAGATTATAATTTAATGACAACTGTTCCCGGTTTGTATGCTATTGGCGAAGCAAATTTTTCTGACCATGGAGCAAACCGTTTAGGTGCATCTGCACTGATGCAAGGTTTGGCTGATGGGTATTTTGTGTTGCCTTATACCATTGGAAATTATTTGGCAGATGAAATTTTTACAAAACCAATTTCTACAGATCATCCTGCCTTTTTGGAAGCTGAAAATGAAGTAAAAGAAAGATACAGTAAGCTTATTTCAATAAAAGGAAAAAGAACAGTTGATGATTTTCACAAAGAACTTGGAAAAGTAATGTGGGATTATTGCGGAATGGCAAGAACAAAAGAAGGTTTAGAAAAAGCCAGAGAATTAATAAAGCAAATACGTAAAGAATTTTGGAGCGATGTAAATGTTCCGGGAGGTGTAGATGAAATGAATCCTGAATTAGACAAAGCAGGCAGAGTAGCTGATTTTATTGAGTTGGGAGAATTAATGGTTGTTGATGCACTAAACAGAAACGAATCTTGCGGAGGACACTTTAGAACAGAATACCAAGACGCAGGAGAAGCAAAAAGAAACGACAACGATTATGCTTATGTGGCTGCTTGGGAGTTTAATGGCATAGATGCTGACCCAGTTTTACACAAAGAAGAATTAAAATTCGAAAATATTAAGTTGGCTGTAAGGTCGTATAAATAAAAAATTAATAACCTTTGACTATGAAATTTACTTTAAAAATCTGGAGACAAAAAAATACAAACACTGCCGGCAAATTTGTTGATTATCAAATTTCTGATGTAAATGCTGACATGTCTTTTTTAGAAATGATTGATGTTCTAAACGAAAACCTCGTTAGAAAAGGAGAGGAGCCTGTTGTGTTTGACCACGATTGCAGAGAAGGTATTTGCGGCATGTGTAGCATGTACATAAACGGAAGAGCTCATGGACCAAAAAGAGCAACCACCACTTGTCAATTATACATGAGAAATTTTTCTGATGGCGAAACCATTACCATTGAACCTTGGAGAGCTTCCTCTTTCCCGGTGCTAAGAGATTTGTCGGTTGATAGATCTTCCTTTGATAAAATAATTCAAGCTGGAGGTTTTATATCCGTAAACACAGGTCAGGCACAAGATGCAAACTCAACACCTGTAAACAAAGAAAACGCTGATTTATCTATGGATGCTGCAGCCTGTATAGGTTGTGGTGCTTGTGTGGCTGCTTGCAAAAATGCTTCGGCAATGTTGTTCGTTAGTGCAAAAGTTTCTCAGTTTGCTTTGTTGCCACAAGGGCAATCTGAACGAAGCGAAAGAGTGTTGGCAATGGTAAACACCATGGAAGAAGAAGGATTTGGTTCTTGCACCAACACTGGGGCTTGCGAAGCAGAATGTCCAAAAGAAATTTCAATATCAAACATTGCAAGGTTAAACAGAGATTTTCTGGCAGCTAGCATAATGAAATAGGTTAAAAATAAATTGAATAAAAAACCCGAATCAGTGAATGGTTCGGGTTTTTGTTTTTATTAAAAAAAATTAATTTTCTAAAGCACTCTTTTCTTTTGCAGTCAATTGTTTCATTGCTGCTCCCACAAAGCTCGCAAATAATGGATGTGGCTTTTCTACAGTGCTTTTGTATTCGGGATGAAACTGCACACCAACAAACCAAGGATGATTGTTTAGTTCTACAATTTCTACCAATCCTTGTTCTGAATTAAATCCAGATGCAATCATGCCGGCAGATTCAAATTCTGATAAAAAATCATTGTTGAATTCAAATCTATGGCGGTGCCTTTCTTTAATAACATCTGAATCGTAGATTTTGTGGGCCAAGGAATCATGTGTTATGCTGCACGGAAAACTACCTAATCGCATAGTTCCGCCTTTGTTTTTTACCTTCTTTTGGCTCTCCAATAAATCAATTACTGGAAAAGCCGTTGCGGAATCCATTTCGGTGGAATTTGCACCTTTGTGGCCCAACACATTTCTAGCAAATTCTATAACCGCACATTGCATTCCCAAACAAATTCCTAAAAAAGGAATGTTGTTTTCTCTTACAAATTTTATAGCAGTAATTTTCCCTTCAATTCCTCTGTGGCCAAAGCCTGGAGCTACCAATACTCCCTGCAGTTTTTTTAATTTAGACGAAACATTTTCAGCATTAATTTCTTCGCTGTGTATCCACTGAATATTAACTTTACAATTATTTACCACACCTGCATGAATAAAAGATTCAATAATTGACTTGTAACTATCTTTTAATTCTATGTATTTACCTACCAATCCAATATCAATTGTTTGAGAAGGGTTTTTTAAACGTTTTACAAAATTTTCCCATTCAACAATATTGGAAGGTTTTGCATTTTCAATTCTTAGTTTTTCTAAAACAACCTCGTCCAACTTCTCTTCTCTCATCAGCAAGGGAACATCATAAATAGAACTTGCATCAATAGACTCTATAACGGCGCTTGGGCTTACGTTACAAAATAATGCTATTTTTCTTCTCAACTCTTTAGACAAATGATGTTCTGTTCTGCATACCAAAACATCGGGCTGAACACCATATTCCAACAACATTTTTACGCTGTGTTGCGTTGGCTTTGTTTTAAGTTCTCCTGCTGCAGATAAAAATGGAATTAAGGTTAAATGAATAACTAAAGCACTTGAACCCAATTCCCATTTCATTTGTCTTACAGCTTCAATAAACGGAAGCGATTCTATATCACCAACCGTACCTCCAATTTCCGTTATCACAAAATCAAAATCACCTTCTTTGGCAAGCAAGCGAATTCTGTATTTTATTTCATCTGTTATGTGAGGAATTACTTGAACTGTTTTTCCTAAAAATATTCCTTGTCTTTCTTTGTCAATTACCGATTGATAAATTTTTCCGGTGGTGATGTTGTTTGCCCTAGAAGTAGGGACGTTTAAAAAACGTTCGTAATGGCCTAAATCTAAATCTGTTTCAGCACCATCATCAGTAACAAAACATTCGCCATGTTCATAAGGGTTTAGTGTTCCCGGATCAATATTGATGTAAGGATCGAGTTTTTGTATAGTAACTTTGTATCCTCTGCTTTGCAATAACTTGGCCAATGATGCAGAAATAATACCTTTCCCCAATGATGAAGTAACTCCTCCCGTAACAAAAATATATTTAGTAGATGGCATAATGAATTGATTGATGCAAAGTTAAAAAAATTTGTCTTTGGTAGAGTAAGAAAGTTTTTTTATTCACCTACTTTATGCTCCAAAGGCTATTCCACTCCGCCGAGGCCACAAAGTTTCACAAAAGAAAAAATGAAAGTTGGAACACAATAGCCTTTGAGCACAATTATAAAAAAGACATTAAACTCTTTATAATTTCTTGTTATTGGGTTTGTGTATTGCTGAATTAAGTTTTACTTAGATACAAAATTATTCTGGCACTGTAATTTTTTTAAATTTTACGTAGTTTTGTAAAAAATACACGTGTAATGAAAACCAAATTAACTTTAACCATAGAAGAATCAATCATTGAAAGGGTAAAATCTTATGCAAAATCATCAGGAAAAAGTTTGTCTGAATTAATTGAAAATTATTTGACTACAATTTTAGATGAAAAAAACGAAGAAAAGATTTCACCAAAATTGAAAAAAATTATAGGCTCTGTTAAATTGCCAAAATCATTTGATGAGGAAAAAGAATTAAGAAATTATTATGAGAGCAAACATTTATGAAAAGAATTTTTGTAGATACCAATATCCTATTGGACTTAATTGCCGATAGAAAACCATTTAGCAAGTTTGCTATAGATATTTTTGCTCTTGCAGAAAAGAAAAAAGTTCATTTGTTTACATCCTCTCAATCCATTGCAACCACTCATTATGTATTAAAAAAATATGTTGATGAAATTGTGCTAAGAAATATCCTTTCTGATTTATTAGATATTATTTCGATTGTTGGTGTGGACATAGATGTAGTAAAAAAGAGCCTAAAATCTGTTCACAAGAATTTTGAGGATGCAATACAAATATCATCTGCCTCTTCGGTTAAAAACATAGACTGCATAGTTACAAGAAATATAAGAGACTTTAAACTAAGCGAAATACCTGTGTTTTCGCCAGAGCATTTGTGGAAATTGATAAAGGATAATTAACTTACTGCAAATAAATAAGTGATTAAGTTCTATTGGGCCGAATATAGATAAATTGGAAGGCGAGGTTTTGTTGTTTTGTATGCCTGCCAAGTTGAATTTCGGAATTTTAGGATAAGAATTTACTCCACCCCAACATGTATTAAAAAAATTAGCTTTTATACAATTGCTAGTATTTAAACAAACTCATACTTAGAGAAGCAAAAAGCAGAACAATTAAGCGATCCATGCAAATAAGCAAACAAGAAGCATAAATGATGAGTTGAATTTAAGAGATGTAGAAAAAAATACTTTACCTAAATAAACTCAAGTAACCTTTTTGAGTAAGAGTTTTTCCCCGCAAAGTGCTTGCGTTTATTAGGTAGAAATATGTTCCATCTGGACACTCTAAACCGCTGCGGGTTTTGCCATCCCA
>JBAXQC010000085.1:0-11257 GCA_037131955.1 Bacteroidota bacterium | reverse complement strand
TGATGAATAACTTAGCGAAGCGTCCTCATGAATACCTTTAAAAAGCAATAAAATGATGAATAAAAAAGTGAATGGGTTTAGCTTCGCTGAAAAAGTTGGGTGAAACCCAATCAAAAAAAAATAATAGACTTTTTGAGGGTCAACTAATTAGCGGGTAAGTTTTTTATGACTGATTAATTCTAGAACCAAAGCAATTACTATAACCAGTATACAGCCCAAAACATTAAGCCATAAAAAAGCAGCAGCTTCAAAGTACCAAATAAAAAAAATAATTATTTCGGTGATAATGGCTGCAATAAAAACAGAAGTGCCTTTTATTTTTTTTATGAAAAAGGCACTTAAAAATATGCCTAAAATAGTTCCATAAAAAAGAGAACCTAAGATGTTTACAGCTTCAATTAAATTTCCCAGTTTGGCAGCAAATAATGCCACAACAATACAAAAAAATCCCCATGCAGCGGTAGTTATTCTCGATAGCAACAATTCTTGTTTTTCGTTGCTCTTGCCATTAATTAATCGTTTATAAAAATCAACCACTGTGGTAGAAGCCAAAGAGTTTAATCCACTTGCTGTTGAACCCATAGAAGCTAAAAATATAATGGCTATTAATAATCCAATTAATCCTTTGGGAAAATAGTTTATTACAAAATTTAAAAAAATATAGTTAGAATCGTTTGTGTCTGCTGCAGGATTGTTCTTCTTAATCAATTCTTTTGATTGAGTTCTAATTGAATCGCTCTCCTTGTTTTTAAGTACTAACTGACTAGTATGTACGTTTATTTCTGTTGCATTATTTTTATCAATGGCATCAATAAGGTTTAGTACAATTTCTTTTTTCTCTGTACTTATTTTTTCAAATTGAGTTTCAATAGAATGAATTTCTGCTGAATAATTTTTATTTGCTTTTAAATTATTAAGTTCCGATTCATTAAAAAATACTGGAGGTGTGTGAAACTGAAAAAAGGCAAATACTAATATTCCTATCATCAAAATAAAAAACTGCATTGGAATTTTTATTAATCCATTCATTAGTAATCCTAATCTACTTTGAGCTGTGGATTTTCCTGTTAGATAGCGCCCTACTTGCGATTGGTCTGTTCCAAAATAAGAGAGTTGCAAAAAGAAACCTCCAATAATACCGCTCCAAATGTTGTATCTGTTGTTCCAATCGAAGCTTGTATCTATTGCATTTAGTTTGTTTAATTTACCTGCAATTCGCAAGGAATCAATAAATCCAATGCTTGGTGGTAGCATGTAAACAACAATTATGGCGGCCAAAATTAAGCCCGAAAAAATAATTATCATTTGAAAAAGTTGTGTATAAGAAACGGCTTTGGTTCCTCCAAAAACTGTGTAAGAAATTACTAAACATCCAATAATTATTGTAGTATAATTGATGTTTAAATCTAAAATGGTAGAAAGCACAATAGACGGTGCATATATTGTAATTCCGGTAGATAAACCTCTTTGCAATAAAAATAAAAAGGCAGTTAATAATCTTGTTTTAGTGTCAAATCTTTTTTCGAGGTATTCATAAGCTGTATAAACATTTAAGTTTCTAAAAATTGGAATAAAGCTGGTGCAAATAACAATCATCGCCAATGGCAAACCAAAATAAAATTGAATGAATCTTAACCCATCGGTATATGCTTGGCCTGGTGCAGAAAGAAATGTAATTGCACTTGCCTGTGTTGCCATCACCGAAAACCCTACATGATACCAAGGCAATTGTTTGTCGGCAAGTAAAAAGGAGTCTAAATTTTTGTTGTTTCTGCTTTTGTAAATTCCATAAGTTACAATAGAGAAAAGTGTTACAAATAAAACCCACCAATCTATTGCACTCATTCAAAATAGTTAGTTAGCAAATAGAGAAAAACAATTACAACAATCAAAACCACAATTAAAAGCAAATACCAATTTTTCCAAGAACCCAACACGGGAGGATTTTCTTCTTTCATTTTATTTGTTTTGAGGTAAACTTATTAAGTTCACAAAAAGTCTGTATGCACCGGGAACTCCTGCCGGAAGCTCTCTAAAGAAAGAAAGACCTGTGTAAACAAAATTACCTTTGCCATATTTTGCTGTTATTAATGAACCTTTGTTTTTACTTTCTCCACTATCATTCATTTCAAGAATTGATACATAATTTGAATCTAGTTCATTGGCAAAATAAATTCCTCTTTCTTGAATCCAATTTTCAAAATCGGATGTAGAAATTTTATTAGGATAATTTAAAATAGGATGTTCGGGAACTAGAAAATTAACAGGTGATTTTTCATCGGTAACTCTTTCTCTGCTGATGCTAAAAGGGTAGGGGCCAATTTTTGCAAGCAGTGGCCCAATTCTATTGTTGGTATTGTATTGCACAATTAGATTGCCCCCGTTGTTCACATAATTCATCAACTTTTGATAACACACTTGCAAACGATTGTTTGTGTTGTACGCTCTAATACCAGTAACAATTGCGGCATATTTTGAAAGATCTTCATTCAAAATTTGTTCATCGCTCAATTTAGTAATCGTGTATCCTATTTGTTCTAAACATTTTGGAACATCATCACCAGCACCTTCTATGTAGGCAATTGGTTTTAGTTCTTTTTTTAGTTCTATTTTTTGAACGTATACTTTGCAATCGCTCAATACAAATTGAGAAGGAATATGGTCGTAGTTTATTCTTGCTATGCTTTTGTTGCAAGTATTTCCTTCGTTTGTTAGAATAGTTGCTTCCATTATTTCTTTGCCATCGCCTGCAAAAATTTCAATTTCAATACTTGTTTCGTCGCCTTTATTCGCTAGATTAATTTCGGGATTACTTATTTTAGCTTTCCAATTTCCCGTTGTTTTTATTTCTAGCTTTCCTATTAATTTATCTTGATTAGATTTTATATGGCATTTTATTTTTTTAGAATTACCAGAATCGACAAGGTAAAACTTCTCGTCAAAATTTAGAGTGGCACAAGGTAAAATTTCTACTGGTCTGTATATTTCTCCCTTAACAGGGTCTGTGGTTTTATGAATTACTCCTCTAGAAATTGTTAGTGGATAATCTTCTATTTTAATTTTAAAGTTTACAGTTAAGGCAGCATCATTTTCTGGTTTTCCTATCAATTGCAAATTATTGGTAAAAAATAATCCTTCCACTGGTTTTTTAATTAACCAATACGGATTGCTAAAATTAATTTTATCCGAAAGTATTTCTTTGTGTTTAATACTTAAAAGTTCGTTGTTGTTTATAATTTTATTTACAACAGTATCGTTGTTATTTAAAAATGTTATTTTCTCTAAACTAACGTTTATTGCACTTCGGTTTATAATTTGAGCAGTTATTGCTACATTGCTATTTGCACTTACTGAATAATCGGAAGTAGATGCTTCTGCCCAAATGCCTGAGCATGCAATTATGAGCTGCTCAATTTCTTTTAATTTTATTTTTTGATAATGAATAAAATTTTCATCTGTATTTTTTATCGAGTTTAACTCTTTTACTAATTCAATTAATTTAGAAACACTTTGGTAAGGTTTGCTAGAATTAAAGTTTTCGATAATGCTATTTAATTTCTCTTGAAACTTTTCTGTTCCTTTAAATCTATCCCATTGTAGCGAAGTATTTTCAAAAAGATATTTTACTGAATCTTTGTCCAGTTGTTTAAAGTATTCTATAGAACTGCCTCTGTTTTTTGCTGAGCCAAATCCTTGGCTTTTATGCATTGTGCGGCTTTCTGCTGCAATTTCGCCATAACTTTTTCCTAACAAAGTATTGTAAACACCCACGTCTTCTTTAATTTGATTTTCTGACGTGGTATTGGTGCTTCCAAAATTAAATGTATTCCAAAAAATATGTTTGGCTTGCCATGTTTTTGTAAGTTTTAATTGCTCCTTAAATCTGTTTTCGTCTGCGGCTGCTGCAAAAGCTTCTAGAGCAATAATTGCCGATGCTGTATGATGTCCGTGCCCACCTTCGCCGGTAGTGGGAAATCTACAAATGATAACATCTGGTTTAAAGTTTCTAATGATCCAGACTGCATCAGATAATATGCTGTCTTTTTTCCAGAACGAAAATGTTTCTTCCGGATTTTTAGAATATCCAAAGTCATAGGCTCTGGAGAAAAATTGTTCGGCTCCGTCAATTCGTCTTGCTGCTAAAAGTTCTTGTGTTCTAATTAAACCCAATAATTCAGCTTGCTCCGTGCCAATAAGATTTTGTCCGCCATCGCCTCTTGTTAAAGATAAATAGGCTGTTTTTACTTTTTTTTCTTTGGCTAAATAGGAGAGTAGCCTTGTGTTTTCATCATCGGGATGAGCCGCAACATATAAAACAGAACCTACTGTATTTAATTTTTGAAGTTGGAGTAAAATTTCGTTAGAACTGTAATTTACTTGTTGAGCCTTGTTTTCACCCGTAAGTAAGAGAACAGAAAAAAGTAACATGCAAAAGCTAAACAATCTAATCATACTTTAAATTTATGTTTGGCTTCAAATATAAATTATTACAATTAGTTTATCTGTTAAATGATTGGAAAGCTAAGTTTTAATAAACTATATTTAGTGCTTAATACCTTGGCTAGTTGTTGCTTAAAAAATATTTTTTTAATTTGGCACAAGGATTGTAACCTACCCTTCAGAAAAAAATTACTATGAAAGCCTTGATTGCCGCCATATTTTTAAGCTTAGGTTCTTTTGAGATGGCCTTTTGTCAGAACGAAATTCTTGGAGAAGAAAAAAACGCTCCCATTCAGCTTGAACAAAAAAGGTTTAGAGCAAAAATTGAGGGAGCTGATACAATTGCTTTGGCACAACTTCCTACCTGTTACATTATAGAAAAACATAAATTTAAAAGTTCTCGTGACGAAAAAAGATACTGGAGACTGGTAAGAAACGTAAAAAAAGTTTTGCCCTATGCCAGGTTGGCCGGAAACAAATACAAGCAATTGAATGAACAATTGGTAAATAAAACCGAAGGCGAAAAAAAGTTTTTGATGAAAAGAGTGGAACGAGAAATTAAGAAAGATTTTTCTAAAGACATTAAAAATATGACCTATACGCAGGGAACAATTTTATTGAAATTGATAGACAGAGAAACAAGTATTACTGCCTACGATTTAGTAAAAGAACTAAGGGGTTCTTTTTCTGCTATGTTTTGGCAATCGGTTTCGTTGATGTTTGACAATAGTTTAAAGGCAGAATACGACCCTGTTGGCGACGAACAAGAAATTGAGGGCATAATTACCTTGCTGGACAAAGGTTTATTATAGAAAAAAAGAGAAAGCCGTTACTATTATTGCAGTATCTTTTGTTTTTTAGTGGTGTGTTTGTAGCTTTAGCCAATAATGAAATTTACACAACTACCCTTACACGAACAATTATTTGAAGCTTTGTCTTACATGGGCTTTAATGATGCTACTCCCATACAAGAGTTAGCAATTCCGCATATACTTCAAAACAAAGATGTTTTGGCTTGTGCCCAAACAGGAACAGGAAAAACTGTTGCCTTTGTGCTGCCAATTTTAAACAAGTTAGTAGGAAAAACAAACGCCGAAACAGATACCTTAATTATTGTACCTACAAGAGAGCTTGCTGTGCAAATAGAACAGCAAATACAGGGTTTGGCTTATTTTGTGGAAGTAAGCTCCATTGCCATTTATGGTGGTGGCGATGGAAAAGAATGGGTAACCCAGAAAGAAGCTTTGGTAAAAGGAGTAGATATTGTGGTGGCCACTCCCGGAAAACTACTTTCTCATTTACAAATGGGTTATGTGAACTTTAAAAAGGTAAAACATTTGGTGCTTGATGAGGCCGATAGAATGTTAGACATGGGTTTTTCTGAGGCACTTCAACAAATTATTAGTCATTTGCCAGTAGAGCGGCAAACGCTAATGTTTAGTGCAACTATGCCCAATTCTATTGCAGTGTTAGCAAAAAAAATACTGCATCATCCAATAGAAATAAAGCTATCAATTTCTAAGCCTGCAGAAGGAGTAGAGCAAAAAGCATATCTAGTATACGACACTCAAAAAGAAGCGTTGTTATGCGGAATAATTAAGGAACGCCCAAACTACGACAGCATAATTATTTTTACTTCTCAAAAATCTAAGGTGGCAGAAATTGTAAAAACCTTAAATAAGGATGGACTAAAAGCACAAGGCATCTCATCTAACCTTACCCAAGAAAGCAGGGAACAAGTGTTGCAAGATTTTAAGTCGAAAAAAATTAGAATTTTAGTGGCAACAGATTTAATGAGCAGGGGAATAGACGTTAAAGAAATAAACATGGTTATAAACTACGATGTGCCGCATGATGCCGAAGATTATGTGCACAGAATTGGAAGAACTGCTAGGGCTGCAACAAAAGGAGAAGCTGTTACTTTAATCAATAGCAAAGACATGCACAAAGTGGCAAAAATTGAATTGCTAATTGAAAATCAAATTCCTAAAATTGATTTGCCCAAAGAATTTGGAGAATCTCTTGCTTGGAATCCAGCCAAACAAAAGGAAAATAAAAAAAGAGTTTTTAGAAAAAAGAAAACACCCAGTAAATAAGAAAAAATGGGTATGGCTCAAAAAAGTGTGTACTAAAATAAAATTTTAGTAATTCGTTAAAGGAAGCCTTAGATTTTGAGGTGTCTTATTAAAAATTTGAATATATAAAACAAAAAAACAATAAAAAAATGATGATTCAACCCTACCTTGAATTCTTTCTTCGCGATTTAAACAAACTTAAAGAAGAAATACAGCTCTACAAAAATGAAAACGATTTGTGGAAGGTGGAAAGCGAAATCCAAAACTCTGCAGGAACACTTGCTCTTCATTTGATTGGAAATCTCAAACATTTTATTGGGGCGCAAATAGGCTTTACTGGATATGTGCGAAATCGCGACAGAGAATTTTCTGACAGAAACATCTCACGCGAAAAACTCGTTTTTGAAGTTGAGGAAGCAATTTCTATTGTAAAAACAGTTTTACCTACTATCAAAGATGAAGACTTTAGCAAAGAATTTCCCCTTGAAATGTATGGAGCCAAAAGAAACACAGGCTATATTATACTGAGTTTGTCTACTCACTTTTGTTATCACCTCGGCCAAATAAATTACCACCGAAGATTACTTGCTTAAAATACAACAAACAAAAAAACACCAACCACAAAAACTACTTGATAGTCATGGAAAAAGAATAAAGCATTAAAAAAAATACAAATAAAAAAATTGGTATTTACGTTTATCTTTATCCCACTCTTTAGATTTATTGGCAAGCCGCAAACAATTTAGATTTTTTGAGTTTTAGATAAACTGCGGACATGGAAACTGGCAGGATGAAAGTTTTATTGCCTTCGCTTCTGATTCAGGAAACAATTGATGAAAATCCATACTGCGTAATCTGGGTTTTAAAATACACAAGTACCAATTTACGCCCCTTCTTGTATTTTCATTCTCTTTGAACTGTTTATTTTAGCATTTAAATTTTTATTTATATTTGAAAAGTGAAAAGAATTACCACTGTACTTTTTTTATTTGTGTTGTTATTGGCCTGCAATACCAAAAATAAAAAACAACGGTCTTCTTTTGCACCAAAGGTAGTAGAAGCACATGGCTACATAGTGCCTAAGGACAGTATGGCATCTCCAAAGGTAATTTTGGTAGATGAAAGCAAACTTACAAAAGTACCTGTTGGTAAACCCAAGATAGTACCAACCAATACCAACGTACATCCTGCAGGGCAAGGCAAAGTGGTTATGGTAGATAAAACAAAGCTCCGTATTATCACACCCGGAACCTATACATTTTCCTTGCCCAAAATAGTGCCTGCCATCGACAGCCCTTTTGCGGCAGGGATACCCGAAGTAACCCTTGCCAAGGACCCTCACATAAACGACAACAACCCTGAGTCTTTTTCATCTTTTAGTAAACTACAAGGCTTACAATACGCAAATATATCGTGTATCTTAGAAGACAAATCTGGGAACCTCTGGTTCGGCACAACAGGTGGCGGGGTATCTAAATACGACGGGCAGCATTTTACTCATTTTACTGATAAAGAAGGCCTTAGCCATAATTTTGTTAGGTGCATCTTAGAAGATAAATTCGGAAACATTTGGTTTGGCACAGCAGGCGGTGGGGTATCTAAATACGATGGGCAGCGTTTTACTAATTTTACAGAAAAACAAGGCCTAAGTAATAATGTTGTTTTGAGCATCTTAGAAGATAAATCCGGAAACCTTTGGTTTGGCACAGAAGGCGGTGGGGTATCTAAATACGATGGGCAACGTTTTACTCATTTTACCAATAAACAAGGCCTTAACCATAATGATGTTAGTAGCATCTTAGAGGATAAATCTGGAAACCTGTGGTTCGGCACTGATGGCGGTGGAGTATCAAAATACGATGGGCAGCGTTTTACTCATTTTACAGAACAACAAGGTCTGAGCAATAATTTGATTTGTAGCATCTTAGAAGATAAATCCGGAAACCTTTGGTTCGGTGCTTGGGGCGGTGGGGTCACGAAGTACGATGGGCAGCGTTTTACTCAATTCACCGATCAACAAGGCCTTAGCCACAATGATGTTTATTGTATCTTAGAAGATAAATCTGGCAACCTTTGGTTCGGCACTTGGGGCGGTGGGGTCACGAAGTACGATGGGCAGAGCTTTACTCATTTTACAGATCAACAAGGCCTGAGCAATAATGTTGTTTTGAGCATCTTAGAAGATAAATCTGGAAACCTTTGGTTCGGCACTAATGGTGGCGGAGTATCAAAATACGATGGGCAGCGTTTTACTCATTTTACAGATCAACAAGGCCTTTGCAATAATGTTGTTTTGAGCGTCTTAAAAGATAAATCCGGAAATCTTTGGTTTGGCACATGGGGCGGAGGGGTCTCTAAATACGATGGGCAGCGTTTTACTCACTTTACCGACAAACAAGGCCTTAGCCATAATGATGTTAGAAGCATTTTAGAAGATAAATCCGGAAACATTTGGTTCGGCACTAGAGGTGGTGGGGTCTCTAAATACGATGGTCAGCGTTTTACTCATTTTACCGACAAGCAAGGCCTGGGCCATAATGATGTTAGGAGCATCTTAGAGGATAAATTCGGAAACCTTTGGTTTGGCACAGCAGGTGGTGGAGTCTCTAAATACGATGGGCAGAGTTTTACTCAATTTACCGATCAACAAGGTCTGAGCAATAATGATGTTTATAGAATCTTAGAAGATAAATCCGGAAACCTTTGGTTTGGCACAGGAGGTGGTGGAGTATCAAAATACGATGGGCAGCGTTTTACTCATTTTACCAATAAGCAAGGCCTGAGCCATAATGATGTTAGGAGCATTTTAGAAGACAAATCTGGAAACCTTTGGTTCGGCACTAATGGCGGCGGGGTCTCTAAATACGATGGCCAGCGTTTTACACATTTTAACGAACAACAGGGCTTGAGCAATAATTTTGTTTTGAGCATCTTAGAAGATAAATCCGGAAACCTTTGGTTCGGCACTCGTTTTGGTCTTGCAAAATTGAGTATGTCTAGGTTGGTCTTTATTTCTGACAAAGCTAATTTTGGAAAAATAGATGAATATCCAATTCTTTTTAAAACTTATCTTTACGAAGATGGTTTTTATGGAGTAGGTTGCAATAGTAACAGTATTTGCCAAACCAAAGATGGCACCATTTGGATAGGAGCCAATGATAGATTAACCGCATTTCATCCCAAAGGCGATGAAACAGATACGCTACCACCAAATATTCAGCTCACAAGCATTGCATTGTTTAATGAAAATATCCCTTGGGCAAAATTAGAAAATAAAAAAGATACTAGTATCTTACTGGGCAACAGCATGAGTGTTGGTGATTTTGAGTTTGATGGCATTACAAAATGGTATGGACTACCTGAGCATTTAAGTTTGGCCTATAACAACAATTACCTCACTTTTAGTTTTATCGGAATCACACAAAAACAAAGTAAAAAAGTAAAATATCTCTATAAATTAGAAGGTTTAGATGAAAATTGGAGTGCACTTACTTACCGTACCGAAGCTGCTTATGGCAACTTAACGCAGGGCACTTATACCTTTAAAGTAAAAGCCATGAACAGTGAAGGGTTTTGGAGCAAGCCCTTTGAATATACGTTTACAATAAGGCCGCCTTGGTGGAAAACTTGGTGGGCATATGGGTTGTATTTCATTTCAACAATAAGCAGTGCACTTTATTATATAAAATGGAGAGAAAAGGCACTCAAACAAAGACAAGCTGAATTGGAAAATACAGTGGAGAAAAGGACAGCTGAAGTGGTTGCTGAAAAGAAAGAAGTAGAAAAACAGAAAGTTGTTGTTGAAAAAGAAAAAAAGCGAAGTGATGATTTGCTTCTCAATATTTTACCGCAAGAAGTGGCTGATGAACTTAAGGAAAAAGGAAGTGCAGAAGCACGATTAATAGACGAGGTCACCATTTTATTTACGGATTTTAAGGGGTTTACCCAACTTTCTGATAAGCTCACACCAAAGGAATTGGTGGGAGAAATCAATGAATGTTTTTCTGCATTTGATCACATTATGGGAAAATATGGTGTGGAGAAAATAAAAACCATTGGAGATGCTTATATGGCTGCGGGCGGTTTACCAACCTCAAATACTACACATGCCATTGATGTGCTTAATGCTGCAATTGACATACAGCAGTACATGCATGAACAGAACCTAAAAAAAGCAGCAGAAGGCAAATTGTTTTTTGAAATCAGAATTGGGGTGCACAGCGGTCCCGTGGTGGCGGGAATTGTTGGAGTTAAAAAATTCGCATATGATATTTGGGGCGATACGGTAAACACCGCCAGCCGAATGGAAAGTAGTGGTGAAGTAGGGAAAATAAATATCAGCGGAGCAACCTACAAGTTAATTAAGGATAAAATTAATTGTACCTATCGTGGGAAAATATTCGCAAAAGGAAAAGGTGAAATAGATATGTACTTTGTGGAAAGCATTTTGTAACTTGTTTGGCACATTCAGTAAAATATAGCCGGGTAAATGAAAAAGCCTTTTTATGAGAAGCTCTTTTTTATTCTATTGGGTGTTTAATGAACTTTTTTTAGTATTTTCTCCTCTAGTTGGTGTTATCACCAACAATTCCATAGCTACAAACCTAGACTTTCTGCAAATTGTGTGCTTTTTTTGTGCTCATGGTGGTTAAAAAAAAGAGTGTACTCTTTCAGTTGCTTATTCCGCCAACATCCCTCTCTGTTCTTAGCCAAGCGCCAAGCCCAATCTGGCGCAAGCATAA
>JBAXQC010000084.1:0-11299 GCA_037131955.1 Bacteroidota bacterium | reverse complement strand
GAAAGATTGGGCCTTAATCTGCTTTTGTATACATTCCTAGCATCTTCTTTTTTAGGCCCTTTTCTAATTTCTCTTTGTTTGTCGATAGGCAAATGAATCACATCAATACATTCTTGAGTGCAACATCCTTCCATTTTTTCTGCACATTTTGTACATTGAATAAACAAAAGATGACATTCAAAATTCGCACAATTTGTATGATCATCGCAAGGCTCTCCACATTGATGACACTTGCTAATTATTTCTTCTGAAATTCTTTCTCCTAAACGTTCATCAAATACAAAATTCTTACCTTTAAATTTGGTTTCTAAACCTTGTTCTTTTATTTGCCTTGCATAGTCTATAATTCCGCCGTGCAACTGATTTACATCTTCAAAACCATGGTGTTTAAAATAAGCACTAGCTTTTTCGCATCGTATACCACCCGTGCAATACAACAATAATTTTTTATCCTTTTTATCCTCCAACATATTTAATACCATGGGTAATTCATCTCTAAAGGTATCGGCGTCGGGGCAAATAGCTCCTTCAAAATGACCCACTTCACTTTCGTAATGATTTCGCATGTCCACTACAATTGTTTCTGGCATTTCCAGCGCCTCATTAAACTCCTTTGCAGAGAGGTGTTTCCCTACATTTGTAACATCAAAATTACCATCATCTAAACCATCGGCAACAATTTTATCTCTTACTTTAATGGCTAACTTATAAAATGATTTACCGTCGTCTTCTACTGCAATTTTAAATGGAACATCTGTAAATCTTTTGTCTGCGTATAACTGTTCTTTAAATAAATCAAATTTTTCTGATGGCAAAGATAATTGAGCATTTATGCCTTCTTTTGCCAAATAAATTCTTCCAAGCACACCTAGAATACTCCAATCATAAAAAAAAATATCTCTTAATTCCTCCGGATTTTCAATGATAACATACTTGTAAAAAGATAGAGTTGTTCGCTGCGTAGTGTCTTCGGCTATTTTCTTTTTTAGTTCTTCTTTATTTACTCTGTTGTACAAAAACATGGCTCACATTTTTGCAAAAATAAGAATTTTTATCCTGCCCAGCCTTCTCTATCTAAACTTCTATATTGAATAGCTTCTGCTAGGTGATGTGTTTCAATTTTTACACTGCTTTCTAAATCAGCTATTGTTCGGGCTACTTTTAAAATTCTATCGTATGCTCTTGCAGACAAACCCAGTTTTTTCATTGCAACATTCAGCAAAGACTTTCCAGCTTCGTCAATTGTAGAAATCTTTTGCAGCAATTGAGCACCCATTTGGGCATTACTAAAAACACCCTCTTCATTGCTAAATCTATCCAGTTGAAGATTTCTTGCGGCAATTACCCTTTCTCTTACAGATTCACTTCTTTCACTTTTTTGGGTTTTAGTTAATTCACTAAACGAAACTGGAGTAACTTCAACATGCAAGTCAATTCTGTCTAAAAGAGGTCCAGAAATTCTATTCAAATATTTTTGAACTGTTCCGGGTGGGCAAACACATTCCTTTTCAGGATGATTGTAGAATCCACACGGACAAGGATTCATAGATGCCACTAACATAAAACTTGCAGGATATTCAATAGAAAATTTAGCTCTAGAAATTGTTACAACTCTATCCTCTAATGGTTGACGCATTACCTCTAAAACTGTTCTTTTAAATTCTGGTAATTCATCTAAAAACAATACGCCATGATGTGCCAATGATATTTCACCGGGTTGTGGAAATCCACCACCACCCACCAATGCAACATCACTTATTGTATGATGTGGGCTTCGGAAAGGTCTAACCGTTATTAAAGACGAATTGTTTTGCATTTTACCAGCAACACTGTGTATTTTTGTTGTTTCTAATGCTTCTTGCAATGTTAAGGGTGGTAAAATTGTTGGTAAGCGCTTTGCAAGCATCGTTTTTCCAGCTCCAGGTGGTCCAATAAGAATTACATTATGACCGCCAGCGGCTGCAATTTCTAGGGCACGTTTTATATTTTCTTGTCCTTTTACATCTGCAAAATCGTATTCAGTATCTTTTAATTTGGAATAAAATTCCTCTTTAGCATTCACAAAAGTTGGAGTAATATCTTCTTCATTGTTTAAAAATTTTATTACATCTAATAATGAACTTGCACCAATAACTTTAAAATCCTCCACAATTGCTGCTTCTCTGGCATTTTGTATCGGCAGTATTATCCCTTCAAATCCTTCTTTTTTAGCTTGCAATGCTATTGGTAAGGCTCCCTTAATTGGTTGCAGTCCACCATCCAAAGAAAGCTCTCCCATAATAATATACTTACTTATCTTATCTTCAGCAACCTGTTCAGAACCAGCCAAAATTCCAATTGCAATGGGTAAATCGTAGGCAGATCCTTCTTTTCTAATATCAGCAGGTGCCATGTTTACTGTAATTCTTTTACCCGGGAATCTAAATCCTATATTTTTTACAGCAGCCATAACCCTCAAATAGCTTTCTTTTACTGCATTATCAGGTAATCCTACTAAAAAAAATTTAACTCCAGTTTCTAAATTTACTTCTATAGTTATTGTTGTAGCGTGTATACCATAAACTGCACTCCCAAAGGTTTTTACAAGCATTTTTAAATTTTATCAAAATCAAAAATAGTTTTTTAAATTTTTGATTCAAAATAAGAACAACAATGTTTTAAAAAAATTTAATTATTGTAAGAATGAAACTAACTTTGTTTTTAAAATTATCAATTATGAAATATCAATCCATATCCAAGGAGTTATTCATTGAAAATAGAAAAAGGTTTTCGAATAAATTAAAACCAAATTCAATTGCTATTTTTAATTCTAATGATGTAATGCCAACAAATGCCGATGGTCACATGGGATTTAAACAAAATGCTGATTTATTTTATCTATGTGGTATCGATCAAGAAGAAAGCATACTTGTAATATTTCCTGATGCAAAAATGGAAGGACATAAGGAAGTACTGTTTTTAAAAGAAACAAACGACCATATTGCAATTTGGGAGGGACATAAATATACCAAACAAGAAGCTGAGGCCAGTTCTGGGATTTCTAAAATTTACTGGCTCAGTCAATTTGAGTCTGTTTTTCATGGATTGATGTGTGAAGCATCGCATGTTTATTTAAATACAAATGAACATACAAGAGCAATTATAGAAGTGGAAACAAGAGACAAACGCTTTTTAGATTGGTGTAAAAAAACATACCCACTTCATATTTATGAAAGAGTTGCTCCAATTATGCATGAACTTAGGGCAATAAAAAGTACTTTGGAAATTGATTTAATAAAACTGGCATGTGGCATTACCAAAAAGGGATTTGATAGAATTGCTAAATTTATTAAGCCAGGTGTATGGGAATATGAAATTGAAGCGGAGTTAATACATGAATTTATTAGAAACAAAAGCAATGGTTTTGCTTACGGGCCAATAATTGCTAGTGGAAAAAATGCCTGTGTTTTGCATTACACACAAAATAACCAGCAATGCAAAGATGGCGATGTAATTCTTTTAGATGTTGCTGCAGAATATGCAAATTATGCTTCAGATTTAACGAGGTGCCTACCTGTTAATGGGAAATTTAGTAAACGTCAAAAAGATGTGTACAATTCTGTTTTAACAGTAATGAAAAAGGCAAAAGCTTCTTTGATTGTTGGAAATAATTGGGACGATTATCACAAACAAGTTGGTGTTTTTATGGAGGAAGAGTTGGTCAACTTAGGACTACTGGATATGGAGGATATTAAGAAGCAGAACACTAATGCTCCTTTGTATAAAAAATATTTCATGCATGGCACCTCTCATTTTTTAGGTTTAGATGTTCATGATGTTGGCAATAAGTATAGAGCGTTTGAAGATGGAATGGTGTTTACTTGTGAACCTGGTATTTACATTCCTGAGGAGGGTTTAGGAATTAGGATTGAAAATGATATTTTAGTTTCAGGAAATAGTCCAATTGATTTAATGGCTGATATTGCAATAGAAACGGAAGAAATAGAAAACTTAATGAATGGATAAAAGATAAAACTAATGTGTAAAAAAAAACCTGATAGTGTATCAGGTTTTTTTGAATATTTAAATTCATTAGATTAGAATTCCCAAAGATCGTGTTCCATGTTAAAAATCTCTTCTTTTATTCTTTCTGATTCTAATAAGGCATCCATTCCAACTGCATAGTCTTTAATTTTTCTTTCATATACATTCGTCTCTTTGTAGATGTAACTAGCAAATTGACGTTTCCAAAAAATATCTTCGAATGTCCTTCTTTCAGCATCATTTTTAGAATTGTATACTTCTTCAGTTGCAAAAACCATTCGTGCCTCAGGGTAGTATATCCAAAATAATGGCTTATTAAATTTTTCACCACTTCTTTCAACCTCTAAAACAGGACATAATCCGATAATTCTGCATTCAAGCACACTTCTTTGTTTATCAAAAAACCAGTCTTCTTTAACTCTGAATTGTTTAATGTCTGAAGCAGGCGTATTTATTGTAATTTCAGTTGGAATAGTAGTTTCTGGATCATTAGGGTCTGGGATATACTCAGTTTTCTTTTCATGAAACATAGAATCAACCTTTGCTCTAGTCATTACTACCTCAAAATCTCCATCATTATTATCTTCGTAAGGAGTTAGGGTGCCATCAACCAACACGTACTTTAGAATTACTTGCATCAAACTTTTTCTACCTGGCAATTCTTCTTTTGGGAAATATAACACATGATTAGCCTTCTCTCTTAAGTCTATTGTTCTCCAAATTCTTTTACTCCAAAGTACATCCGCTTCACGCAAATATGTATATGGAATTACTTTTCTTTCATTAGAATGTTCCTTAATGTACACTCCATCTAAAAGATTGGACTGAGCTAAACTTATTTTACTAGTAGTTAATAAAACTAAAGTAATGAACGTAAACAAATTAAGAAACTTTTTCATATATTTTATCCTTTAATTGATACAACAATAGTGTTAAGTGGAACATCTTTTCTTCCATCCGGCATATCTACAACGATATCAGAGAAAATAACTTTTGAATTTTGTTTTGCTTTTTCAATTACACTTTTCATGTCGCTTGAAAGAGTGCTTCCTGAACCTGAAAACTCCTTTAAATCTCCACCTATAACTGCACTAAATCTATATTTTTTTACTGAAATTGGCGGAATTTTAAAATCAAACCCGGGTAGTCTAACAATCAGTGGAGATTGAGCTAATAATGATTTAGGGGCATTCCCTGAAGATTTAACATTTGCAATTTCTGCAACAGGATCTGGAATTTGTTTAACTCTAAATTCAACTTCTCCCATTCTCTTTACCGCTGAACCAATTTTAGCACTAACTATTACTTTTGTTTTATTTGCAGCACTTCCTGGAATTTTTACATTGTAAGACCCTTTTTTTACAGGATCAGGTGAAATTGAACCACCACCTTCTAAAGTAACTGTTAAACTTGAGGATGGAACACCAGGAACAGAAATATCAACGGGATTATCTACTCCTTTATAAAACACATTCATGAAAGTTGGAGAAACCACCAATGCAGGAGGAGCAACTTCATATTCACTTTTGAATGGGTAGTATTTATAATTTCCATTTGGTTGTTTTACTTTTATGCAGCCTCCCCATGTTTGAACTCCAGCACCAGAGGAACCAGCTTTGTATTTTCCCACTCCTTTATATACTTCTAGAGGTTTTCCTGCTCCAAGCATTGGGTTTACATCTTCTGCCTTTGTAGTGTCAACATTTCCAATTTCAATTTCCGGATTTGAAGTAGAATTAAAAGCCACCAGCAATACATCAGCCTTATATTCGTCTCCAGCAATAATATAACTTTTTTCAGCTAAAACTTTAGCAACCAATTTATCAAACTTAAAATCGTTAGCACTAATAGAGCCTAATAATTGATTAACAACTTCGTACTCTGCATTTCTGATGTTTGCTTGAACAGCAGTAAGGTTACAAACTACAGCTGCTAAAGGAACATGCAGAACTCTTTCCATTTCCCAAGTTTCTTTTACTCCGTTTACCATTCCAGGATCTTCAGTAGCCAAGATTGCTTCAATTTTAGTCTTCATGTTCTTTTTTACTTCTGGAAGAAAATCAAGACCTGGCTTTTTGGTTTCAAACAAGGCAATTAGTTCGCCTTTTAATTTTTCTATCTGAAGTTTTAGATCGGTAATACTCAATCTGGTTTTCAAAGGATTTTCTTCAGAACCAAGTAAAACCCTTGAAGGATCGTCGAAATTATCTTTTGCATCAACATTTTTTAATTTTAACGTATCCGCAACTTCTTTTGGTTTTTTATCGGTTTCCATGATAACTAATTTTTTCATCTCGTCGATGTATTTAATTAGTTCTTCACTTTTAGCCTTTACTACTTTTGATAATTCGTAATACGGTTTTGCTTTTTCAGCTTCCTTTCCTTTTATTGCTGCTTCAAATGCTGCGTATGCTTTTTCGTTATTGTTTGCAAAGTTTTCGGTAGTATGCTCTAAGCCTTCATTAACAATAACAAAAGCTTCCAAAACCGACTTTTGAACGTTTAGAGCCAAAAGAGCCGTTAGTACTAAGTACATCATACCAATCATCTTTTGCCTGGGGGTTCCGCCACTTGACATATATCTATTGCTTAGGGATTAATAATTATTTTAATAATTCTTTGTTAGTTAATTATGCTTTAAAATTCATAGCGGTGAGCATATTACCATAAACGGTATTTAATGCATTTAAATTTACTGCCAACTTAGATATCTCTTCTTTGTATTTTGTTGTATTTTCAACTGAATCATTAAGGTTGGTGATTAATGTTGACATGTTGTCGAACATTTTGGTAGTTTGTTTTAATTGCTCATTAGAACCTTGCAATTGCAATTCATATACCGCATTTAATGATGCCAAATTTTTAGATACTTGTTGAAGTTGCTCTCCATAAGCTTTACCATCAATGTTCGATTCACTTAAGTCTACTAATGAAGATGATGCTTTTATGTATCCTTCAGATAGTTTTCCCATATTGGAAGTTGCATCTTTTACACTGTCAATGTATTGATCGGTAACAACAGTTGCATCCGTTAAATTAGATAATTTAGAGGCTTGATCGCTCAAATTATTGAAACTTTTACCTAAACTCTCAATCAATTCAGGTCCTATCTTTGCTTCTTCTAACATTTGATCTAATTTTTGAGCTACTGGATCGCTAGATTTTTTTGCAACATGGCCACCATGTCCATGACCATGTCCACCATCTTCATCATGCATTCCACGTAACTCTGGGTAAACTAAACTCCAATCTTCTGGCTCATGTATTGGTTCAAAAGCAGAGAAAAAGAAAATTACTGCCTCTATAGACAGTCCGCAAACCAACATAGCACTAGCAAATGGCCAGTGTTGAATTTTGAACATTGCACCAATAATAACGATGGCGGCTCCCCATCCGTAAAGATAACCCATGAACGTTTTACCTTTTTTTGATTGAAGTGATTGAATTAATCCCATAGCTTTTTGAAATTGATTTTGTTAATTTTTAGTTTATTGTTTTTGATTATTATTTTTTTTATTTTGAAGTATTTGTTGATGCTGTTTTTCCACGACCAAGATAGCTCATTACGCAACGAAATCCTATGTAGCATTTAGATGTATCTTGGTATTCATAAGTTCTTGTGGATACTTGATTGTAATAAGCAACATCTTTCCATGAACCCCCTCTAATAACTTTTCTTTTAAGTGCAGGTAAATCTGTATCAGTTGCTTCGTATTGATAGTCTGGGTTTAAATCATGTGAAAAGTTATACGCAGATTCGTCAAAAGCATTATTGGTCCATTCTGCAACATTGCCAGCCATACAATACAGACCGTAACCGTTTGGATTATATTCATCCACTTTAACAGTATGAAATCCACCGTCATCCGTATAATTTCCTCTCATTGGTTTGAAGTTAGCCAAGAAACAACCTCTATTGTTTCTTATGTAAGGTCCTCCCCAAGGGTAAGGTGATAAATCTTGACCACCTCTTGCTGCATACTCCCATTCAGATTCTGTTGGTAGTCTAAAGTCTTGAATGAAAGTTAAACCTACATTTGGTAAGAAGTTGTTTAACAATTGTGTTCTCCAGATAGTAAAAGCTCTTGCTTGTCTCCAATTTATACCTACAACAGGATATTCATCAAAAGCAGGATGCCAAAAATACATATTAGTCATGGGTTCATTTAACGAATATGAGAAATCATGTATCCAACACAATGTATCGGGATAAACTTTTATCACATCTTTTTTGATAAAAACAGATCTATCTAAATCACCTTGGTCTCTTTGAGATTTTCTAGCTGCATTCCTAAGGTCAATCCAATAGTATTCAAAATTTAATTTTCTGGTATCAATTTCTTTTCTTCTGTAAAATCTTTCTGGCTCAGACAAATACATGTCAACCAGCCCTTCTCTGGATTCTGCCTTTTCCCATTTTAGCTTTTCTTGCCAATTCAACTGAGGACCTCCAGTAATGTCTTCGCCAAATTCGTTTTGAGAAATCAAGAAATTGTCGTTTCCTGCTTCACCCAATGTTCTTCTGGCAATTGAGTCTCTAACCCAATTCACAAATTGGCGGTATTCATTATTGGTAATTTCTGTTTCATCAATGTAGAATGCCTGAACAGAAACAACCTTTGCTTGGGTAGTAAGCGAATAGGGAACATCTTGATCACTTGGCCCCATGTGGTAACTTCCCATAGGAATGTATAACATACCAAATGGATCAAAATCTGCCCACATTAATCTATCTTGCACTCCAACTAATTGTCCATTACCCTTTGGCTGGCAGCCAATGAGAGAAGAGGCAATAAATAAAAACAACAATATCCTTTTCATTTTATGATAGTTTGTTAATTTCTTGTTAATAACTATTGTGCGTTTAACGAAAGTCTTTTAAAGAGGTTACAAAAAATTATAACATTCTTACATTTCTATATTTCGTAACATTCACTTTTGGTGTAATGTCGTAGCAGAAACCAAGCATCAATTCGTGAGAACCAGAACTTTGAGTTCTAATTTTTGAGAGAGTTACATCATAAGAATAACCTATTCTGTAATTTCCTTTGCCATTAAAGGCAACTCCTTGATATCCGAACATTGGAATAACTGCATCTGTGCCAAAGAACCTCATTGAAACGCCGCCCCATATCATATTATTGTATAAGGCATTAAAATTAAAATCTATTTGCGAACTTGCGAACGAAGATTTTACAAAAAGATTAGGTCTTAAGATTAATTCTGGCATGTTTGGAAGTTCGTATTCATAACCTGCCATGAAGTATAAATGCCTAGCCATTAAATAACTTAAGCCAGAACCAGTTTTATCTACTGTATATTTTGGAGCATTTAAATGAGACATTGAAAAACCAACATAATATTTATTTGGTACATTGTAATGTAATCCAAATCCTAAATCGAAACCGGTTTTAGAAACACCATCAAATGGTATAAATTTATCTGGACTTGAACTTCCTTTTCCTCCTTCTGTAGGTCTAAAATCTCCTGAGAATGATTTGTTTAACATACCTAATTCTAACCCTATTCCCAAGTTTCCTGCACCAAGAGGCATTCTGTAGGCATAAGCACCTTTAGCGTAAACTGAACTTTCAAAGCCTAATTTATCAGCAATAACAGTTAAACCAACACCTCCAGGGAAATTAGTTTCTTTCATGATTGGCATATCTGCGCTGAATGCCAAAGTTCTAGGACCACCGCCGAAACCAGCCCATTGTTGACGACCAAGCAATGTACCGCACAAAAAACCATTGCTGCCCGCATAGGCAGGATTAATGGCCATTCTATTGTACATGTTTTGACTAAACTGAGGATCTTGCTGAGCAAAACCAACGGCACTGTACAAGGCTAATACTGCAACTGTAAAGAGTTTCTTCATATTAATTTCGTTCCTTTTTTGTATATTTTTTTCTAAACTTCATTAAAATCTAAAGTGTACAAAGAGACGTTAAATTTATTTAAGGGGTAAAGAAACAAAAGTATTTTTAAAAAAACAAGAATGTGCTTTATTTTTTGCCAAAACACCCCAATCATAATAAATAATTAGGAAAGACTTATACTAACTTTTGAATTGTTTGCCACCAACGATCCGGCAAATTTTGAGAACAAGCTGTTTGATAATCGCTGTAAGAACATGGAACCATTAAATGCCTTTCGAATTTTGAATTTTTAGAACTTGGGTAAGGAACTTCCATCCACCAACGGTCGCTTTTGTTGCTTTTAAAAAAATTAATTTCATATTTTCCTTCTTCAATAAAAACAATAAACTTTGTAACTTCTGCCTTTGCGGAGAATGGAAAATCTTTTTTACGGTTATAAAATCCATCTAAAAAACACCAAATCATTTGTGCCGCAAGATGAACTGTTTGATTGCCATTATCGAAGCTTGGATTAATTTCATAAATACCTAAAGAAGATATTTTTTCGCTGAGCCCGGCATATCTCATTATTTGACATGCATCTTCGCCGTAAAACCCATTAGGAGAATGATTGCCGCAACCTGGTGCATCTGAGAATCGGATTGCAGAAATATCAAAACTTAATATATCGGCATTTCTAACTATTGGCTCAATTTCTTCTATATTAAATTTAAAAAAACCTAACCTGTAAGCATCAAAATATAATTTTGAAATTAAGTCTAAAGCTGGTTGTTCTACAAAATATGTTTGGTAACCAATATTGCTGTAATTGAATAGAAAGTTTGGTTGATGAAGAATAATATTACCTAAATAATTAGAAGAATTGACATTTCTATCATCTATATTTCCAATGTCAAAAACCGGATCAACAGAAACAACATTAACCATTTGTTCTAATTTCTCATAAGCAATAAAATTAGCATAGGTTAAATCTTGCCCGCCACCAATAATAATGGGGATAATATTTTTTTTGACCAATGAAGTAATAGCAGAAGAAAGAGCAAAATAAGTATCTTCTTTTGTAAATCCTTGATGAATATTTCCTAGATCTACAATTGCACTGTTTTGGGTCAATGAAAACAATTTGTAGAGGTATTTTCTTACTAAATCGGGTGCATTTTTGGTTCCTGAATTATTTACAGAACCTCTGTCTTCTAAAACTCCTATTAATGCTATTGACTTATTTTCTAGACTTGGAAAATTATCCGAGGTAGTAAAACGATTTATTTGCGAACCTAATTGAGTGGGCAAATATGTTTCTGTGTCTACTAACGATGGCTGAAAATAGATAGAAATATCCATGACTTATTTCTTTTTGGGGCTAGTTTTTGATTTTGTTGTTTTAGCTTTAGGTTTTG
>JBAXQC010000083.1:0-11385 GCA_037131955.1 Bacteroidota bacterium | reverse complement strand
CGTTCGCCGCGGCGAACAGTGACCTCAAGAAGAAAAATTAAAAAATAGCAGATAAGGTAACAAGAAAATAAAAAAAGCCGCAATATGTTTGCGGCTTTTATAAATGTGGGAACTACTGGGTTCGAACCAGTGACCCTCTGCTTGTAAGGCAGATGCTCTGAACCAGCTGAGCTAAGCTCCCATTTTTTTGGACTGCAAATATATGCTAAATACATTTTTTACCAAAAAATATATTAAAAATAATTTTAAGTAATTGGAAACCCACAATTTACAATTGTCTAGGCGAAACAAATACATACATCAATATCAAACACACCAGCACATTAAAGAAAATATTCAAAAGGGCCATAAAAAAAGTACCGTTTTTTATCAACTCAAAAGTCTCTAAACTAAAAGTAGAAAAAGTGCTTAAGCCACCGCAAAATCCAATGATCAGTAAAGGTTGGACAAACTCTGAAAAACTAAATTTGCCCGAAAAAAAATACAGTGTTAAGCCCAGAATTAGGGTGGTAAAAAAATTGGAAAGCAAAGTAGAAAGAGGAAAATTTAATTTAACTAAATCTCTAAACAATAAAGATATTCCCATTCTGCAAATGCTTCCTATGCCACCGCCAACAAAAACTAAAACCCATTGGTTCACTTTTATAAATTTTGTATGAAGTAATCCGTTACCTTTTTATACAAGTGCAATCTATCTTTGCCTAATACATTGTGCAAATGCCCGGGGTATACAAAATAATCGGCTAAAATACCTTTGTCTACAAATTTTTTAAGCAAATCTATGCTGTGTTGCCAAACTACAACATCGTCAGATGTACCATGAATTAAAAGTAATTTCCCCTGCAAGTTTTCTGCAAAGTTTAATAAATTGGTGGTTTTATAACCTTCCGGATTTTCGTCTGGCGTATCCATGTATCTTTCGGTATACATCACTTCATACATTCCCCAGTCTATTACAGGTCCTCCGGCAACTCCAACTTTATAAACACCTGGGTGCTTTAACATCATTAATGTGGTCATAAATCCCCCAAAACTCCAACCGTGAATTCCAACTCTATTCATGTCAACATAGTTTTGTTTTTTTAAAAAATCTAATCCAGCTAATTGATCTTCTGCTTCTGCTGTTCCTAAATTTCTAAATGTTGCTTGTTCAAATTGTTTGCCTCTATTGTCGCTGCCTCGCCCATCTATGGTAAACACAACATATCCTTGCTGTGCCATGTATTGAAACCATAAGTTTGCAGAACCTCCCAGCCAAGAATTAGTAATCATTTGTGCATGTGGACCATTGTATAAATAAACTATGCAAGGATACTTTTTAGTACTATCAAAATCTATTGGCTGATACAAACGATAATATAGTTCCGTGTTCTTATTTTTTATAGTTGAGATTCTCATTTTACCCAATACAAAATCTTTAATTGGGTTTTCAGCAACTAAAATATTTTTAACAATTCGTCCGGTATTTTCAACTAAATCAATCTTCAGTGGGATAGATGTAGAAGTATAAGAATCTAGAAAATACTTAAAATTTTGTGACCACTTTACTGTGTGTGTTCCTGCTTCATTAGTAATCACGCTAACTTTCTCATCTTTTAAAGAAACTTTACACAGTGTTTTTTCAAGTGGAGATTTTATGGTGCTTATAAAATAGATGTTCTCTCCAGCTTCGTCTATATCTAACAATTTAACTACTTCATAATCCCCTTTGGTTAGTCTTTTTACTAAAGATCCAGATGTATTATAAAGATACAAGTGATTGTATCCATCAACATTACTTTGCCAAACAAACTGAGATGTATTTGATTTTAGAAAAAACATTGGATTTAAAGGTTCTATGTATTTTTCATCCGATTCCTCTAAAATAGTTTTTATGAAATTTCCAGAATTTGAATCGTATGCATTTAGTTGCATTTTATTTTGTTGGCGATTTAGTATGGCTACATAAATAGTTTTTTCATCTGGAGACCACGTTATATTTGTAAGATACTGGTCTGGATCACCTTTTATTTTTAAAAATATAGAACTGTTACGTTCAAGAGAATAAACTCCAATACTTACTTGATGACTTGCATTTCCTGCCATAGGATATTTGATATTGGCAATTTCTGCTGGAGTTTTTTGCCAGTTTATTATTGGATAATCAGCAACCATGCGTTGGTCCATTTTGTAATAAGCCAATAGATTTCCTTTTGGCGACCAAAAAGTGCCTTTGTTTATTCCAAATTCATTTCTGTGAACAGTTTGGCCGTTTACTGTATTTATATCCACATCGCTTGAAATAGCTGAGAATATATTATTATTTAAGATAAATAAATTATTGTTTTTGGTAAAAGCAAATACATTTCTTTGGCTTGATTCATCAATGTTTATTGCTCCTTCAGGGAATTTAAATTCATAAGTTAAAGTATTTTTTTTGGTAATAAAATCGAATTCAAATAACTTGTTTTCTACTTTAAATTCTATTGTCTTGTCGTTTTTAAATTTTATGGGAGGTAAATCTTTAAGAGTATCTGATCTTTGAGCTTTAAATTGTTTGTTAATATCCGATAATGAAAAAAGTCTATTGTTTTTTGAGTTTGATGGCGATGAAAAAAAAACGGTTGGTACTTTCTTCACTGTATCTACCCAAAAATAATTTTCTGAGTTAACTATCCAACCTGTTTGTTTAAAATTGCGGGGAGCTAAATTTGATTTTACGCCCAAAATTGCATCTTCCAAGCTAAATAGTTTTTGAGCGTGTAAACTAAAATTTGCAAAAACAAAAATTGCTACAATAAAATTTATACAATTATTTTTTTTCATTTTTTTTATTTTTACTAGTTGGTACAGAGCTTTCTTTAACTGCAAAAAAACAATTTTTTATCAAACATAAACAATAAATTATCAAACATTTTTTTGCGAAAAACTTAATTACAAATACTAACTTTTATTTCAAAGTAATTTTGCTGATCACCCAAAGAAATAAAAGAATTAAACTTTTTGCAAAAAGAAGAAACAACTTGTATTAATTTTGTTTTGCTTTCCAATATTCCTTTTGAAGTTCCATAGAAGTTTTTGAACTTCCATCATGACTCCATCCAGGTGGCATAAAAATATATTTTAATTTGTTTTTAAACGAAATAGGCCGCTTAAGATCATTGGCAATTGCCTTCCATTCATGGCCAATTATTGAAATTGGATGGTGAGGATCATCTAGTTTTTTTGTTAATCCAAACTTCATCTCTTCATCAGAATTATCTTCTAGTTCAAACGTACCAAATAATTTATCCCAAATAATAAAAACCATGCCCATATTTTTGTCCAGGTATTTTACATTGCTAGCATGGTGCACTCTGTGGTGAGAAGGTGTGGATAAAAAACGCTCCAAAAAACCTAATTTATCAATAGATTGTGTATGAATTAATATACCGTAAATTTGAGTTGCTGCAAACATAAACATGATGTCCCAAGTTTTAAATCCCATTAATGCCAAAGGAATAAAATATACAAACCTGTATAGCGGTTGAAATACTGATGAACGAAATCCAGTAGTTAGATTATAATAATCAGATGAATGATGAGTTACGTGAACTGCCCAAAACAGCCTGCTTTTATGGTCAATTCTATGTTCCCAATAAAAAGCAAAATCTTCCAGTATCAACAACATAAACCAATAAACCCATGGATTTGAGATTTCAAAAAACTTATACTGATAAAAGAATCCAAGGATTATTAAAACAAATGTCTTCATTAAAAGGTCTAAGCCAAAGTTCAGTAAACTCAGGTAAATATTTGTTGCCGTATCTTTTGCAGTATAGTAATGTTTATTGTGAAAATAACTAAGAAGCATTTCCGATAATATAATTACAACATAAATTGGAGTTGTATTTTCAATTAACGATGTAACAGAGTCTTGGGTCATTTTGCAAAAATATTGATTATTGAATATAATTAATAACACAATACTTGCTATTTTGTTAAAAAACTTAACCATTGCAAGCCATTTTTTTTTACTTTTGCACACCCATAAAAAACACAAATGGCAAGAGAAAAAGTCTTAATTACTGGAGCCGCAGGATTTTTAGGTTCACATTTATGTGATAGATTTATCCAGGAAGGCTATCATGTTATTGGTATGGACAACCTTATTACTGGCGATTTAAGAAATATTCAGCATTTATTTCACCTGGAACAGTTTGAGTTTTTTCATCACGATGTTTCAAAATTTGTGTTTGTTCCCGGTGATTTAAAATACATTCTTCATTTTGCATCTCCTGCCAGTCCAATAGACTATTTAAAAATTCCAATACAAACATTAAAAGTAAGTTCTCTAGGTACTCATAATATTTTAGGCTTGGCAAAAGTTAAAGGGGCAAGAGTATTGGTTGCTTCTACGTCCGAAGTGTATGGCGACCCTCTGGTGCATCCGCAAACCGAAGAATATTGGGGGAATGTAAATCCAGTAGGACCCAGAGGCTGCTACGACGAGGCAAAAAGATTTATGGAAGCCATTACTATGGCTTACCACGATTACCACCAGTTGGAAACTAGAATTGTTAGAATCTTTAACACCTATGGGCCTAGAATGAGGCTCAACGATGGTAGAGTATTGCCGGCATTTATTGGGCAGGCTTTGAGAAAAGAAGACTTAACAATGTTTGGAGATGGTTCACAAACAAGAGCATTTTGCTATGTAGATGATTTAGTGGAAGGCATTTACAGATTATTATTAAGCGATTATCATCTACCAGTAAACATTGGCAATCCGGATGAAATTACAATAAAAGAATTTGGCGAAGAAATAATTAAACTTACTGGAACGAGTCAAAAATTAATTTCTTTGCCTTTGCCAAAAGATGATCCCAAACAAAGAAAGCCAGATATAGCAAAAGCAAAAGCATTGTTGGGATGGGAACCAAAAGTAACAAGACAAGAAGGTTTAAAAATTACATACGAGTATTTTAAAAGTCTTACTAACGAAGAACTTTTTAAAACAGAACACAGGCAATTTGTTTAATTAATTTAATATGGAAAGACATTTCAATATTGTAATTTGGGGAAAAGTTCAAGGGGTTGGATTCCGCGAAGGTATAAAGAAAAAAGCTACTGAATTTAGAATAAGAGGGTATGTAAAAAATCTCCCCAATGGAACTGTTTTTATTGAAGCAGAAGGAGAAGAAGAACAATTAAATAAGCTAATTAATTGGTGCCACAATGGCCCTTCAAAAAGTGAAGTTACATCAGTTAAATATTCAGTGGCTCAAACCCAAAACTTTGAGGGGTTTGAAATAAAAGATTAAAATTATGGAAGAAAAAGAGTATTATGTTCACCCCTCTGCTTATGTTGACGAGCCATGTAAAATTGGTAAAGGGGTAAAAATTTGGCACTTTTCGCATGTTATGCAAAACTGTGTGCTCGGCGATGGTTGTAATATTGGGCAAAATGTAGTAATATCTCCGGATGTTATCTTAGGAAAAAATGTTAAAGTTCAAAACAACGTTTCCATATACACAGGAGTAACCTGCGAAGACGATGTGTTTTTGGGACCTTCGATGGTTTTTACCAATGTAATTAACCCCAGAAGCGGTGTAAATAGAAGAGGTCAATATTCAAAAACAAAAGTTGGCAAAGGTGCAAGTATTGGGGCAAATGCAACTATTGTTTGCGGTCATGATATTGGCGAATATGCATTTATTGGTGCAGGTGCGGTTGTAACTAAAAATGTGCCTGCCTACTCATTATGGGTTGGTAATCCTGCAAAACAAATGGGCTGGATGAGTGAATTTGGACATCAACTAAAATTTGATGCAGAAGGAATTGCTATCTGCCCAGAGAGCAAAGACAAGTACCAATTAAAAAACGGAGCAGTAAATAAAATATAATTCATAAATTAAACTTAAGAATGAATCAACTAAATTTTGCGGTTGTTGGTCAAGGGCACATTGGTAAGCGCCATGCCGAAATGGTTAGAAGAAATCCCGAATGCAATTTAATTGCTGTTTGCGATGTATTGCCAAAAGAACAAATTGGTTTAAGTGAAATCAAAGAACCTTACTTTACTGATTATTCTGAAATGCTTAAAGCTCATCCAGAAATTGAAATTGTAAATATTTGCACTCCAAATGGTCTACATGCTTCACAATCAATTATTGCATTGGAACACGCCAAACATGTGGTTTGCGAAAAACCAATGGCACTAAAAAAATCAGAGTGCGAAGAAATAATTTATAAATCATTGCAAATGCACAAACAAGTTTTTTGTGTTATGCAAAATCGTTACTCTCCACCCTCTGCTTGGCTAAAAGAAATTGTAAACGATAAAATTATTGGAGATATTTTTTTGGTACAGTTAAATTGCTATTGGAATAGAGATGATAGATATTACAAAAAAGACGGATGGAAAGGAACAAACAATTTAGATGGAGGTACTCTGTTCACTCAATTCTCTCACTTTATTGATATTATGTATTGGTTGTTTGGCGATATAACAGAAATAAATGCCAAGTTTAAAGATTTTACGCACAAACATTCCATTCAATTCGAAGACAGTGGCTTAGTAAACTTTAATTTTATTGGCGGAGGAATGGGATGTATAAATTATTCTACTGCGGTTTGGGATTCAAATTTAGAAAGTAGTCTTACAATTATCGGAAGTAAAGGCAGTGTTAAAGTAGGAGGTCAATACATGGATAAAGTAGAATATTGCCATATAAAAGATTATCAAATGCCTGAGCTCGCTCCAACCAGTCCAGCAAACGATTATGGTCATTATAAGGGATCTGCCAACAATCACCATTTTATTATAGAAAATGTTGTCGACACCATTAAAGGCCGGAACCAAATAACTACAAATGCTTTGGAAGGTTTAAAGGTTGTTGATATCATTGAAAGAATTTACGCACTTAGACCTGATAACTTAAAATAAAAAATAATTGATATTTTTGTCGCTGGTTAAAAACTAAGTGTTTGTATAACATATTACCTATATAATAAATTATGATAAACGAAATAATTAAGAAAGAAGCAAAGTTAGCAGTAATAGGGCTAGGATATGTAGGATTGCCAATTGCCTTGGCATTTGCAAAAAAAATATCTGTTATTGGCTTTGATATCAATCAAGCCAGAGTAGATATGATGAACAACAAAATAGATCCTAGCGAGGAATTACCTGCTTCGGAGTTTGAAAATTCTGATATTGTATTTACTGCCGATTTAGAAACTCTAAAACAAGCAAGGTTTTTTATTGTAGCAGTTCCTACTCCTATTGATGAACACAATAAACCAGATTTAAAACCATTAATAAGCGCTTCAAAAACAGTTGGCGCTTGCCTAAAAAAAGGAGATTATGTTGTTTACGAATCTACTGTTTATCCAGGTTGTACAGAAGAAGATTGTATTCCAATTTTAGAGAAAATTTCTGGTTTAACATTTAAAACCGATTTCAAAGTTGGCTATTCTCCCGAAAGAATTAATCCGGGAGATAAAGAACATACCATCACAAAAATTCTAAAAGTAGTTTCGGGTTGTGACGAAGAATCCTTGGATGTGATTGCTGAAACTTATAAGATAATTGTGGAACCAGGTGTTCACAAAGCAGCAACAATTAAAGTGGCCGAAGCAGCAAAAATCATAGAAAATACTCAACGTGATGTGAACATCGCATTAATGAATGAGCTTTCTATTATTTTTAACAAAATGGGAATAAATACATTTGATGTGCTGGAAGCTGCAGGAACAAAATGGAATTTCTTGAAATTTTTCCCAGGCTTAGTTGGTGGCCATTGCATTGGTGTTGACCCTTATTATCTAACACACAAAGCAGAATCGGTAGGGCACCATGCCAAGATAATAAATAGTGGCAGATTTGTAAACGATTCAATGGGCAAGTACATTGCCGAACAAACTGCAAAAAAAATTATTGCAAAAAAGAAAGACCCAAATAAAGCTAGAGCTCTGGTAATGGGTGCAACATTTAAAGAGGATGTTAGTGATATCAGAAACTCTAAGGTTGCTGATGTAATAAAGGAATTAGAAAGCTATGGAATTAAAGTAGATGTTGTAGATCCTTTTGCAAGTAGCAAAGATTTAAAACACGAATACGGTTTTGAATTGGCTTCAGAAATTGGAAAAAATTACGATTCCGTTTTAGTAGCTGTTAATCACAACGATTATAAAAATCTATCCGAAGATTATTTTAAAACAATTTTAGCCAACGATGGAATTTTAGTTGATATAAAAGGAATTTACAGAGGAAAGATCAAGGACGTTTCTTATTGGAGTTTATAAATGTTTTGTAAACTTTTTTTATGAAAGTAGTAGTTACGGGAGGTGCAGGATACATTGGTTCACACACAACGGTTGAGTTGTTGCAAAAGGGATACGATGTTTTAGTTATTGATAATCTTTCAAATTCTTCGCTTTCCGTTTTGGAGAGAATAAAAGAAATTACGGGAAAATCCCCTTCATTTTTTCAATTTGATTTGTGCGACGAAGAAAAGGTATTAGATTTCTTTGAGTCTGAAAAAAATATTGATGCAATTATTCATTTTGCAGCATTCAAAGCAGTGGGCGAGTCGGTAGAAAATCCACTTAAATACTATAAAAACAATTTAAGTTCGCTTGTAAACATATTAAATGCCACAAAAAACTACCCTTCATTAAAATCATTTGTTTTTTCGTCATCATGCACTGTTTATGGACAACCTGATATTTTGCCAGTTACAGAAAATTCGCCGGTAAAGCCCGCAGAATCGCCTTACGGTTATACAAAACAAGTGGGCGAAGAAATTTTAAAAAATGTTTCATTACAATCAAATTTTCCTATTATTTCACTCAGGTATTTTAATCCAATTGGAGCTCATCAATCTGCACTAATTGGCGAATTACCAAACGGAATTCCAAATAATTTAGTTCCATTTATCACGCAAACTGCAATTGGCAAAAGAGAAATTCTTAGTGTTTTTGGCAACAACTACAACACTCCAGACGGCTCATGCATCAGAGATTTTATTCATGTGGTAGATTTGGCAAAAGCACACGTTGTTTCTATTGAACGCTCTATTAATAATTACAATAAAAGCAACTACGAAGTATTTAATATTGGAACCGGTGTTGGTTACACGGTTCTACAATTAATTAAAACTTTTATTGATACAACTGGCGTAAATTTTAATTACAAAATAGTGGAAAGAAGGCCTGGAGATGTAGAAAAAATTTACGCAGAAACTACCTTAGCCAACACAGAATTGGGTTGGAAGGCAGAATTAAACCTTGCGCAGATGCTTCTTTCGGCCTGGAATTGGGAAAAATATTTGAACAAATAAATAGTGGCTTGTTCTAATGTTTATCCAACAACACCTAGCAAAAAAACAATCTCTTAGTGTTACAAAATCTTCTTAAACTTTTTTTAATACCATACATATTAAATTCAGAGAATTTTTATTTACTTTTAAAAAATTATATTATATTATGAAATCAAAAAAATTACTTCTAACAGTTTTATTTGCAGGGTTATTTGCTGTAACGTCTTTTTCACAAAGTAATCCCGCAGCCTTTAATTTAGCAAGTGGTAATTACACTTTTGCTGCATGGGACGCTGCATCTCCAGCAGGAACTTATCCTTCCAACATGGTTTTTCATGTTGATAGTATAAGAGAAACATTAAATTTTAACGCTGTAGCAAATTATGTATGTCCTTACAATTTAACTAGCAGGGCAAGAATTAATGGAAGAAATGCTGATGGATTTAGTTTTCTAAATGTTGGACAATCTTTAAACAATCAATGTAACTCTGCCGCTGGAATACCAACAACAATTAAGAAATTTATGGGAGCAGCTGTTCTTGCTATCAAGACATTGGGAAGAGAGCAAATACAATTAACTTGGAAAGGAACAATGTTCTCTAATTTAACATACAACAACGACACCTTACAAGGAAATCTCCAGTCTAGAGTTTATTCTATTAAAATGCAATACAGAACCGACACAACTTCCGCTTTTGTTGATGTTCCGGATGCAGGTGTTTTTTCTTCCAATTCAGATGCCACAACATACAAAGCTCAGGGTACAAATGAAATCCTCACAGCAACATTACCCGGGGTTTGCAACAATAAAACATACGTACAAGTTAGATGGTTGTATTATCAGAGTACAATTGGTGGAGGAAACAGACCTGAGTTAGGTATTGATGATGTAAATGTTTCAAGTACGGCCGGAAATTTCACTTCAAGTATCACAGCAAATGGAGCAACCTCTTTTTGCCAAGGCGGAAATGTTGTTTTGCAATCGACTAATGCAGCAAGTTATCTTTGGAGCACCGGCGAAACAACCCAAGAAATTTCAGTTGTTAATTCAGGCTCTTATTTTGTAACAGCTACCAATGCAAACGGAACCACCGCAGTTTCAAATTCTATTCAAGTTACAATTTTACCCGCTCCAAATGCCGCAATTTCTTTTTCTGGTGCATCTGCTATTTGCGATGGAGCATCCGTAACTCTAAATTCAAATTTAGCGGCAAGTTATTTATGGAGCAATGCAGCAACTACAGCTTCTATTGTTGTTGCAACTCCTGGAGATTATTCAGTTACTGTAACCTACACCAACGGCTGCACAAGCACAAGCAGCCCAGTAACAATTTCTAATTCTACTTCACCGGCTGTGCCTCAAATTACTTATAATGGTGCTTTTGATTTGCAAAGTACAGTTGCTGTTGCATACCAATGGTTATTGGCAGGCGCAGAAATTGCAGGTGCAAACTCACAATTTTATACACCTACAGAAAATGGAATTTATGCGATTATTGTTTCCAATGAAAATGGATGTACTTCAGTTTCTTTGCCCTACGAATGGTTAATTACCTCGTTAAATAAAAACTCTAATTCAACCCTTGAAATTTTTCCTAATCCTAGCCAAAACCACATTACTGTTGTTTGGGAATCAGAAAAAATAAAATATGTTCATATATATGACCTTCTTGGAAATTTGGTACAAATAGAATACGAAAATTTTAATAAAATAAATGTTTCAAATCTTTCAAGTGGTAACTATTTTGTGAGAATATTTAATGCAAAAGGAGTTTCAGAAAATAAATTTCTAAATAAACAGTAATCACACTTACTATATTTACGAAAGGCGTTCTAATTAGTAGTCCCTCAAATTCTCTTAAGCTCAATAAAATTAGTTGACTTGGACGAAGATATACGATTTTAATCTACCGTTTTTCTGTCCAAATTATTAAAAACATGGCATTTTTTCGGAGCGTTTTACGGCATCATTTTATCTGCTTATTTTTATGCAGCAAAATGCGGGGTACCCAAAGGGAAGTTCCCGACTTTAGGAGGGAAATCAACCTTTGGGTCGCAATTTTGTAAGTAAAAATAATTCCGACGTCAGGAGGAAAAGAT
>JBAXQC010000082.1:0-11563 GCA_037131955.1 Bacteroidota bacterium | reverse complement strand
TATCAATTGTTATTTCATATCGCGGGGCCTTGCCCCAAACCCCATTTACTTTTTTGCCTTGATGCAAAAAAGTAAACAAAAAAAATCAAGGCTTAAAATTAAAATTGGACAAATTCTGCATCAATTTTTTTCGCACCATCAGAGCCACTCCCAAGCTATTCCTAACGCAACGTTCGCTGATGGCTTTTGCTTCGCCGCGGCGAATGCCATCGCTAAAAAATTGATTTGATTTGTTAGCCAATTTTAATTTAATGCCGTGTTTTTACTTTGATAACTTGCATTTGCGTTCTAAATGGTTAATCCATTAATTCTTTAGTTTTTTAAACCCTTTATTAAAAGAGTTTCCAAATCAGATATATTTACTCTTTCCTGAGCCATGCTATCGCGGTGACGAATAGTAACGGTTTGGTCTTGTAACGATTGATGATCTATAGTAATACAAAATGGCGTTCCTATGGCATCTTGTCTTCTGTATCGCTTTCCTATGGCATCTTTTTCATCGTATTGGCACATAAATGTTTGACTCAAATCTGCAAATATCTTTCTTGCAACTTCCGGCAAGCCATCTTTTTTCATCAAAGGAAGAATTGCCAACTTAACAGGAGCAACAAAAGCAGGAATTTTTAAAACCGTTCTTATTGATCCATCTTCTAATGTTTCTTCGAGGTAAGATTGAGATATTACTGCCAAAAACAACCTGTCCAGCCCAACCGAAGTTTCTACCACATAAGGAACATAATTTTGGTTTTCTTCGGGGTCAAAAAATTGTAATTTTTTACCAGAGTGTTTTTCGTGGCTTTTTAAATCAAAATCTGTTCTACTGTGAATTCCTTCTAATTCTTTGAAACCAAATGGAAATTCAAATTCAATATCACTTGCTGCATTGGCATAGTGTGCTAATTTTATATGGTCGTGAAAACGGTATTTTGCTTTTGGAAAGCCTAATTTTAGGTGCCATTCCATTCTAGTGTTTTTCCAGTATTCGTACCATTGCATTTCTGTTCCAGGTTTCACAAAAAATTGCATTTCCATTTGTTCAAATTCTCTCATTCTAAAAATAAACTGTCTTGCCACAATTTCATTTCTAAATGCCTTGCCAGTTTGAGCAATTCCAAAAGGAATTTTCATACGTCCTGTTTTTTGAACGTTTAAAAAGTTCACAAAAATTCCCTGAGCTGTTTCGGGCCTCAAATAAATTGTTCCAGATTCTTCTGCAACAGCACCTAACTGAGTAGAGAACATCAAATTAAATTGCCTTACGTCTGTCCAGTTTTTTGAACCACTCACGGGGCAAACTATTTCGCAATCGATAATTATTTGTTTTACTTCGTCAAGGTTACCCTCGTTAAGGGCCAGTGCAAATCTGTCTTCAATTGTTTTTAATTTTTGAGCATTTTCCAGAACCCTTGCATTGGTTGCTTTAAATTGTGCTTCATCAAAGGTATCGCCAAACCTAGTTCTTGCTTTTTCTACTTCTTTGTTTATTTTTTCTTCAATTTTTGCCATGTGTTCTTCAATAAGCACGTCGGCGCGGTACCTTTTTTTGGAGTCTTTGTTGTCTATTAAAGGGTCGCTAAAAGCATCTATATGTCCTGAGGCTTTCCAAGTAGTTGGGTGCATAAAAATGGCAGCATCAATTCCCACAATATTTTCGTGCAATTGCACCATCGCTTTCCACCAATATTGACGTAAATTATTTTTAAGCTCAACGCCATATTGACCGTAATCGTATACAGCACTTAATCCATCATAAATTTCGCTGCTTGGGAATATAAATCCATACTCTTTGCAGTGAGAAATAATTTTTTTAAAAATATCTTCTTGATTCATAGTCGGCAAAAATAGTGAAATTAGTCAATAACTGTTTTCTTAAAACTACAATTTAAAACATTACAAATTTTCTGTATTAAGTTAAGTTGATTGCTTAAATTTTTAGAAAAAAAAATCCAAAGTAATACTTGGTACATCACTAGTTTAGTATAACGGATTATTTCCATTAACTTTTTTACAACTTATTTCAGATTTTGGGTAATCTATAAAAGACTATTTAAAAAAAGAGGCTGCATCATAATAAATAATGAGGCAGCCTCTTTTTTTTGATTTATTTCAAGATTTTATCTTTTTACAACCTTTGACCTGTAAACCTTTCCAAAATTATTGTACTCAATGGTATAAATACCTTTTGAAAGGTTTTCGATACTAATGCTTTTATTGTTTTCTGTAATGTTTGAATTAGATTTTACTAAATTTCCAAGCACATCGTACACTTTTAAATCACCTCCAGTTTTTGTAACAATTATATTAATTTGACCATCTGTTGGATTTGGAAATACTAAGAGTGAGTTAACAGAATTTATACTCTTTGATTCTTTAAGATCAACAGTAATACTTTCGGGCATAATTGTTTGATAAGAATAATGATTATAAGAAAAAGAGGCTTCTCCAAAAATTATTGACCCATTGCTGGTGGCTGAATTTAAATTCACCTTATAATGAATTGTTTTCATTTCGCCCGGAAGAATATTTTGTTCCATAGCTTTAATATATAAAACATTATTTTTTATGCCGTAATTAGTGTTTTGTTCTCTTAAGTAAGAAATACTGTTCAAATCAAATTCACTATCTAATTGGTCCTTTATAATAAAACTATTTATTACGTTTTGAGAATTATTCAAAATAGTAAATGAGTATACTAATTCTTGGCTTATATCATTAATAAATCCATTGTTATTTACTGTTTTTGTAACCATAACTTCATTTGCATTTTGGCTTCTTCCTACAAAAGTCTCATACACTGTGAGGCTTGTATTAGTTTGATTATTTGCGGTATTTGCGTCATTGTAATCGAATGAAAATTCAAGTGGGTAGTTTCCTGCTGCAATATTGCTTGATGAGCTTGCGGTTATGTAAAGAAAATATTGTTTTTTGCCAGATATATTTAGTGGAACATAAATACTATCGTTGGAAGTGTAAAAAGGGATAGAATTTTCATAAACATTATCAAAAAACAGCCCAACATTATAGTTATCTAGGAAATTGAAACTATTAAATTTTAAGACAGTACTTATTGAATCATTACTATTGTTAGTAATTGTCGCATACATTGTTGCACCAAACAGTTCAGCTGCCTGCCCAGGAAATGCAAATAACTCCAAATCACTTGTGGTGGAGGAATCATTAAACGCAAGTGTTGAGTAATCGAACCAATAGTTTGAACTAGAAATAAAATTAATTGAATCATTACAATAATTGTCTAAATTATCTGTAGGAGATGCAACATAATTTCCATAAGGCAAACTAAAATAACTAAAACTATTTACCAACATACTGCCTGGATTAATCAATATTTGTTTTTGATAGTAGCCGTAATCGTCATATTGACAATTGGCATTGAAGTCCTTGTTAACAGAAACATAATAGCTTCCACAACTATCTGTAAAAGGAACTTCTACATTTAATGTATTACAGTTTGAAGAATTATAAGCAATAAGGGTATACGGACCACTATTTAAATTAAAAATATTTAAGCTATCAGAAATTGGATAATACAAATAAGGGGCTTGAAACCATTTATAATTCAAGTTATTTAAATTGGTGGAATTAACGAGTATTTGTCCATCCATGCTATCAAATGTATTGCACGTTGCAGGAACAATTGAATTTGTAGAAAGTGCTTGGGTGCCAGATGCAATTGAATCTAAAGTAATTACCAAAGTATCTGAGCATACAAGACTATTATAGTTAGAATAAAGGGGAATGGAATTAACTCCTTGGCATAAATTATCAATTACTAAAGTATTTTCTATAAAGGTTGGATTATTGGCATAAAATAATGGTGTATAAATGCTCCCTAAATAGGTACTATCTAATGTTACCTGAACTTTTCCAATACATGCAGAACAACCCGGATTTTGTAAAATACTTGAAGAATAGTTGTTATTTAAATTAGCATTGTCAACTCCAATATTAAAACTTTGGAAGTAGTAGGTATTAAAAATATCATCAAAAATTTGTACAAACTGATTCCCTTCAGAAAAATTAGAAATTGTCATTTGACCATCGGCTTCCAAAAAACTAGCATTGTAATAATTATAAAAACCTTCATTTGAACTGGTAACTATTCTTAGGTTTGAGGGAAAATCGTAAGTAAGAGTTATTGATCCATCATTTATTCCACAGCTTGAAGCATTTGTTGTTGCTATTGACATTTGGTAGGTAATTGTATTCTCTACATTTATTGATAAATAATTTTGATAGGCAGCAGTTGGATTGTAGGAAATTGCAGTATAACTTCCTGGACAAACACCCAAGCGATTGTAAGTATAAAAAGGTGTTTCTACAAAAACACTATCAAAAATGTTGGGGTAATAACTGTAAATTTTTAACCAATAGGGATAATCATTTGTTTGAACAGTAAAACTCATAGAGCCATTGCACTCAAAATTTGTACTTGGCGAGGTTTGAAGATTAGAGAACAAAGCATTGTTATAACCGTTAGAAGCAACGTTAAAATAAATAGTTTGATTTAAGGTGCCTCCTGAGTAAACATACAATATGTAATTTCCTTGGCACAATGAATTTATTGAAATAACACCACTGGAACTGTCAGAAGCTGTTATGGTATATGATTCTATATTAATGTTATTAAAGGTTCCGCTTGTGGTAATATTTACACTGTCTAATGGAATACATCCTTGATAATTGAAATTAACTATTCCATTACAAGATCCTACAGATGGATCTAATCCAAGGTTTTGGAAAACATTTAGATAAGTTGGGACTTGAGGAACCTGCACCGAATTGCTAGAACAATTATTGTTGGTTACAAATGTAACAGTAGAAAATGGGCAAACATTTGGCAGAGTAATGTAACTAACATAAGCCTCCACAGGAATTGAATCGCCATTGCTAATGTAAATTGTTCCTCCTATACTGTTGTTATAAAGTTGCAAGGTAAAATCTAGCTCACAAGGCTGTTGACAAGTGTTGTTTTCGCCTGCATAAATATAAATTTGAGGACTAAAGCTGTTTAAAGCAATACTGCCATAATCAAGAGCAACGTTGTTTGAGTTAATAACAGCCAATTGAATAAAATCAATATTAATATAATTATTGAGAGTAATACTAGGATTTTCTGTAATTGTATCAATATAAAAATATTGATTTGTAGTTGGATCTATTCCTCCAAAAATCCAATTAAAAGAAACACTTTGGCCTCCATAAAATGAAGGATCGAAATCTGTAGTTAAATTTAACTGAGACTGAGTACAATCGTATTGCCCGCCATTTATTGTAATATTAATAGCTTTAGATGATAAATTTAACAACATCAAATAAGACAAAAGACAGATGATTTTTTTCATGTTTTAAGTTTGATACAAGTTTTTAAACAATATTGTTAAGTTATTGTTTGGCTTGGTTTTAATTTTTTAAGCTAACATACAATTTTATATTGTTTGTCAAAAATCTTTTTTTTTAACTTCTCCTGATGTAAAAACAGTTTATACTTTCTTTTGGCACATCAATTGCAAACTAAACAACCCTATTTAATAATTCGCTGAAAAACAAGAGTATTAAACATATTGTTTTTACTTCTTATTTTGCAAGTGACATAATGACGTAAAAAATGAGCTATTCAGACAATTTTGATATTGACATAAGGTTAAACAACCTAAATGAGGATGACGCAGAATTAATTCCGCTATTGTCCAACGAAGAAGAAGATTTAATGAGTCAGGAAAAAGTGCCTGATGTTCTTCCCATTCTTTCATTAAGAAACACAGTTTTGTTTCCGGGTGTAGTAATTCCAATAACTGTAGGAAGAGACAAATCAATTAACCTAATAAAAGATGCCAATAAGGGCGATAAAATTATTGGTGTTGTTTCTCAAAAAGACGACAAAGTAGAAGATCCGGTTTTTGATGAGTTGAATTCTATTGGCACAGTTGCTCACGTTCTAAAAATGCTGAGGATGCCTGATGGAAATACTACAGTTATCATTCAAGGAAAAAGAAGATTTAAGTTGATAGAGCAAGTTCAAAGTGAACCCTACATCAAAGCAAAAGTAACGGCTATTTCTGATGCAAAACCCGATAAAGGCGACAAAGAATTTGAAGCATTAGTAAGCACATTAAAAGATACTGCACTAAACATAATTCAAATTTCTCCCAACATTCCTACCGAGGCATCATTTGCAATAAAAAATATAGAAAGCCCTTCGTTTTTAATAAATTTTATTTCTTCTAACATGAATGCTCCTGTTGAGGAAAAGCAAAAGATTTTAGAGGTTGTGAATATTACCGAAAGGGCAAATTTGGTCTTGACTCACCTCACAAAAGATTTACAAATGTTGGAGTTGAAAAATCAAATTCAATCCAAAGTAAAAGTAGATTTAGACAAGCAGCAACGTGACTATTTTTTGAGCCAACAATTAAAAACCATTCAAGAAGAATTAGGAGGGAATCCCGCAGAGCAGCAATCAGAAGATTATGCTAACCGAGCAAAAGAAAAAAAATGGACTCAGCAAGTTGCAGATACTTTTAAAAAAGAGTTAGATAAATTACAACGCATGAACCCTAATTCTGCTGAGTATTCTGTTCAAACAAACTATATAGAAACCTTACTTGATTTGCCGTGGAGCGAATATTCCGAAGACAATTTAGATTTAAAAAATGCCGAAAAAGTTTTAGATGCCGATCATTTTGGTTTAGAAAAAGTAAAAGAAAGAATCTTAGAATATTTGGCTGTTATAAAGCTAAAAGGAAGTTTAAAATCTCCCATTTTATGCTTGTATGGCCCTCCGGGAATTGGGAAAACTTCTTTGGGAAAATCAATTGCCAAAGCATTGGGCAGAAACTTTGTAAGAATGAGTTTAGGTGGATTAAAAGACGAGTCGGAAGTTCGTGGACACCGCAAAACATACATTGGTGCCATGCCAGGTAGGATTATTCAAAACATTAAAAAAGCAAAAACTTCCAACCCTGTTTTTATTTTAGATGAAATTGATAAAGTGGGAAATGATTTTCACGGCGACCCATCTTCTGCTCTTTTAGAAGTTTTAGACCCTGAACAAAACAATGCATTTTACGACAACTTTTTAGAAATGGATTACGACCTTTCTAAAGTTATGTTTATTGCCACTGCCAACTCTTTAAGCACCATTCAGCCTGCACTTAGAGACAGAATGGAAATTATTGACATCAGTGGATATTCATTAGAAGAAAAAGTAGAAATAGCCAAAATTCATTTGGTGCCAAAACAGCTAGATGACCATGGACTAAAACCAAAACAACTTGTTTTTTCTAACGAAGTTTTAGCAAGAATTATTGAGAGCTATACAAGAGAGTCTGGAGTAAGAGGTTTAGAAAAACAAATAGCTAAAGTTGTACGCAATAAAGCTCGCCATTTGGCAATGAACGAAAAAATAGTTCCCAAAATAACGTTAGAGGATGTACGAAAGATAATGGGGCCTGAATATTTTCAAAAAGATTCGTTCACAAACAATGATGTGGCAGGGGTTGTAACCGGTTTGGCTTGGACTCCTTTTGGTGGAGATATTTTGTTTATTGAGGCAGGTTTGAGCAAGGGAAAAACTGGAGGCAAACTTACACTAACGGGTAACCTTGGCGAAGTAATGAAAGAATCGGCCATTATTGCTTTAGAATATTTAAAAAGTCATTGTGCTAACTATCACATTCCTATAAATGCCTTTGAAGATTGGAACATACACATACATGTTCCCGAAGGTGCAACCCCAAAAGATGGACCTTCAGCTGGTATAACTATGCTTACTGCCTTAGCCTCGGCATTTACCCAGCGAAAAGTAAAAAAGCAATTGGCCATGACCGGCGAAATAACTTTGCGTGGAAAAGTATTGCCCGTTGGTGGTATAAAAGAAAAAATCCTTGCTGCTAAAAGAGCTGGTATAAAAGAAATTATTTTGTGCAACCACAACAAAAAAGACATTGATGAAATAAAGAAAGATTACATCAAAGACGTGAAATTTCATTTTGTAGAAAACATGGAAGAGTTATTGAAAATTGCTTTGCTCAAAGAAAAAGTGAGCAATGCCATAAAGTTTGAATCGGCAAAGAAGTAATTTTAATAGTGGTGTAAAAAAGCTTGGACCATAAATAAGGGCACTTAAAAAGTCTTTTTCCTGACTTCATCATTTTTACCCCAACCCGCCGCAAGCTTAAACGCAATAGTGTTTGTACCTCCAATTACATTTTTCTCCTTAGTGTAGCTTTGTGTATTCTTTGTGTATTCCAGCGGAGTGGTATAAAACACATTACAGCCATTCATGTTACAAATTCCTAATCCAAAAAAAATCGAAATTAGCTATCATTTCAAACCAAGCATCTCCTTTTTTGGATCAATTTAAAGAGGCTTTTGTAACCTCACCATGGAACCTGAATGAATAAATTTTATGAAAGAATAATTAATCTATCATTTTCCTGAACGTTAAATTAATTCGTGGGCTTTTTATTTTTGCTGATTTGGGAAGACTATGCCACCAGTTATTTTGAGTATTTTCTTTCATCAACAGCAGGCTTCCGTTTTGTAAGTTTAATTCTATTTTTTGCTGTGTGTTTTTGTGTTTAAATAAAAATCTTCTTTCAGCACCTAAACTCAACGATGCAATAGTTGAGTTGGGGAGTATTGATTTTTCATCATCGGAATGCCAGGCCATGCCCTCGTTTCCATTGTGGTATAAGTTTAACAAGCATGAGTTAAACTCTTCTTGGCATTGTTTTTCAATTATTGTTTTTAAATCTATCAATTCTTTGTTCCAAGGAATAGCAATTTTTGTTTTGTTGGAGTAGGTGTATTCAAAACTTTGGGAACCGTACCAAGCGGTTTTCCTATTGGTTGTAATTTCTTTGCCAAACAGCCTTACCACATCGTGTTGCCAATTAATATTACCCTCTAATTTTTGAAAATAAAAGCTGGAGGATGCCAAGCCAATAAAACTTGGAAAATACTCAACCGCTCCATCAAAAGGCAATAAATTTTCAGAGAAAAAAAGATTCAAATTAGAAGTTTTAAGTATTTCAAATTTATTCCTTTTATTTATAATTAGAAGCCAAATTTTTGAACAATTTAAAATAATGGATTCAATTAAATTAACTTTGGCCTGCTAAATAAATAAAACAATTGATACCCAAAGAAACGGTTGACAAGGTAATTGAGATTTCCAAAATAGAAGATGTTGTTGGAGATTATGTTTCGCTCAAAAAAAGAGGCGTAAACATGCTGGGCTTATGTCCTTTTCATTCCGAAAGAACTCCGTCGTTTACAGTTTCTCCGGCAAAGGGAATTTACAAGTGTTTTGGATGTGGAAAAGGGGGCAATTCTGTTCAATTTATAATGGACCACGAAAATTTAAGCTTTGTAGATTCCATAAAATACCTGGCCAAAAAATTTAACATAGAGGTAAAAGAAGAAGAACAATCTGCAGAACAAATTGAAAGGAACAACGACAGAGAAAGTATCTTTTCTGTATTATTATTTGCACAAAAAACGTTTAGTGAACAACTAATAAATTCTGAACAAGGAAAGGCTATAGGTTTAAGCTACTTTTATGAGAGAGGTTTTACAGATGCTATAATAGAAAAGTTTCAATTGGGATATTCCTTAGAATCGTCTCAGGCATTCATTAGCGAGGCTAGAAAAAATGGATTTGCTGATGAGTTTTCTGTAAAATCAGGAATGGTTATCGAAAAAGAGGGACGTTTTTTTGACCGTTTTGCAAGTCGTGTAATGTTTCCTATTCATAACATTTCTGGAAGAGTAGTTGGCTTTGGAGGCAGAACCTTATCAAAAGAAAAAAATGTTGCAAAATACCTTAATTCTCCAGAAACAGAAGTGTATCATAAAAGCAATATTTTATATGGTTTTTATCAGGCCAAAAAAGATATTATTGCTCAGGATAATTGTTTTTTGGTAGAAGGTTATACTGATGTAATTTCTTTGCATCTGTCAGGAATAACAAATGTTGTTGCTTCTTCCGGAACTTCACTTACAGTAGAACAAATTAGATTAATAAGAAGATTTTCTAAAAACATTACTATTTTATACGATGGAGATGCAGCCGGAATAAAAGCATCATTTAGGGGTATAGATTTAGTATTAGAAGAAGGAATGAACGTTAAAGTTCTTTTGTTTCCTGATGGAGAGGACCCTGATAGTTTTTCTAAGAAGAATTCATCCGAAGACCTTAAAGAATTTATCTTAAAAAACACTGTAGATTTTATTCGCTTTAAAACTCAATTGTTGTTAGAAGGCGTTAGCAACGACCCAATAAAAAAGGCAGGCTTGATAAAAGAAATGGTTGATTCTATTGCATTGATTCCTGATTCAATTATTAGGTCAATGTATATTCAAGAATGCAGCAGATTGATGAAGATTGAGGAGCAAACCCTACTATTTGAACTAAACAAACAGTTAAGGGGTAAAAGAGATAAAGCAGCATTAAACAACTATGAAACTACTAACGTAAAAGACATTGGCGAAACAGTAGAAAATAAATTAGAAGATGAAGAAAAAATTGTTTCTTCTCCTTTTTCTGAAACAGAACATCAAGAGAAGGATTTAATAAGAATACTTTTAAATTATGGCGATAAAGTAATTCATTTGCCTGTTCAAGACTCATCAGAAGAACAAGCCTTTACTTTGGGTGCAGTGCTAATTCATGAAATAGCCACAGATAATATTTCCTTTTTTAATTCTACTTACAATAAAATTTTTACTGAATATCAGCATTTAATTGGACAAAATATTTCTGTAAATCAGCAATATTTTTTAAGTCACCAAGATTCCGATATTCAAAAAACCGCAGTAGATTTGGTTTCTGAGCCCTATACGCTAAGCAAACACTGGGAAGAAAAGCACAATATTTTTGTGCAAAGCGAAGAAGATTTGTTAAAGCAAACGTATTTGAGTGCTGTTACTTCGCTAAAAATTAAGTTTGTTATATCTATGATTAAACAATTACAGGAAAAACTTAAAGAGCTTGAAGATCCTGATGAATTAAATGAGATGATGAAAACGATTATTGAGTTGAATGATACGAAGGGAAAATTATCTCAATTTCAAGGTAGAGTGATTTTAAAATAATAGATTTATCCATTAAGTTCGCAAGTATAAATTTTCCTTAATTATAGCGGGGCTTTGCCCCAAACCCCATTTACTTTTTTGCCTTGATGCAAAAAAGTAAACAAAAAAAATCAAGGCTTCATTTTCTCTTTTCCTCCCAAGGTCGGAATTATTTTCACTTGCAAAATTGCGACCTTTTGGGTGATATTCGAGCAAAGGCTCTCATCTTCCCAAAATGTTTCCGCATTTTGCTGCGTAAAAATAACCAGATATAATGAGGCCATTCCATACTCCTAAAAAACACTAGTTTTTAAAACATTTCCATAAATTTACTTCAGATATTATACAATGATATTATCTCGAATTATTTCATTTGATAGGATTCTAAGGACTTTGAAAGTAAACTAATTATTCAACTCAACATCCTCAACACCTTTTCTAAGGCTTGAAAAAAGTAATCTATTTC
>JBAXQC010000081.1:0-12124 GCA_037131955.1 Bacteroidota bacterium | reverse complement strand
TTGAATAAAAAGATAAAAACAAAATTTGTTTTTTTAAGATTAAAATAAAATTTATTGGGTAATAAACATTTATCTATTTCATTTTTTCCAACTTAAACATTTCGTCCCTTAACCTTGCTGCCTCAATAAAATCTAAGTCTTTTGCGGCTTTTTGCATAAGTTTTTTTACCTCTGCAATTTTTTTATCGATGCTTTCTTTGGTGTAGTAAACTATTTCTTTTTCTGCTGCAATGGTATTGTCAGAATCCAACTTGGTTTTATCGTAATCCTTGGCTGCTTTGTCAAAGTTAAAATGGTGATCGGCAACTTTTGTTTGCGTTAAGATAGATTCTTTAGAACGAATAATTTGTGTTGGAATAATGTTATTCTCTAAGTTATACTGCAATTGTATTAATCTTCTTCTCTCTGTTTCGTCAATTAAATTTTGCATAGACTTAGTAATTTTATCTGCATACAAATAAACTCTACCATTGATATTTCTTGCTGCTCTGCCGGCAGTTTGCACTAAACTTCTTGTAGACCTTAAGAAACCCTCTTTATCAGCATCCATAACCGCTACCAATGATACTTCTGGCAAATCTAAACCTTCTCTCAATAAATTTACTCCAATTAAAACATCAAATTCTCCTAACCTCAAATCTCTTAATATATCAACCCTTTCCAAGGTATCTACATCGCTATGAATGTACCTACATTTTATTCCGAGTTTAGCAAAATATTTACTTAATTCTTCGGCCATTCTTTTGGTAAGCGTGGTTACTAAAACACGTTCATCCTTAGTAACTCTAACATTTACTTCCTCCAATAAATCATCTACTTGGTTAAACGAAGGTCTTACTTCAATAATAGGATCTAACAATCCTGTAGGTCTAATAATTTGTTCAACAACTACTCCTTCGCATTTTTCTAATTCGTAATCGGCTGGTGTTGCACTAACATAAATTGTTTGGTGTGTTAATGCTTCAAATTCCTCAAACTGCAAAGGTCTATTGTCCATTGCAGCGGGAAGTCTAAAACCGTAATCTACCAAATTTATTTTTCTGCTTCTATCACCTCCATACATTGCTCTTATTTGAGAAACAGAAACGTGGCTTTCGTCGATAACCATTAAAAAGTCATCCGCAAAATAGTCTATCAAACAAAATGGTCTAGAACCTCTTGCTCTTCCATCAAAATACCTCGAGTAATTTTCTATTCCGGAACAATATCCAAGCTCTCTCATCATTTCTAAGTCATAAGTCACTCTTTCTTCAATTCGCTTAGCTTCTAGGTGTTTTCCTACTTCTCTAAAATAATCTACTTGTTTTACCATGTCGTCTTGAATTTGATGAATGGCATTTTGCATGGCAGCTTTTGACGTTACAAAAAGATTTGCAGGTGCTATACTTACTTGATTAAAAGATTCAAACTTGTGTCCAGAAAGGGGGTCAAAAGATTCTATCGCTTCTATTTCATCACCAAAGAAATAAACTCTGTATGCAAAATCTGTATATGCTAAATAAATGTCAACTGTATCTCCTTTAACTCTAAAATTCCCTCTATTAAAATCTCCGGTAGTTCTGGAATATAAACTCGTAACCAAGGCATGTAAAAAAACGTTTCTGCTAATTATTTGGCCCACATTAATTGTGATAGTATTCAACTTAAAATCATCGGGATTTCCCATGCCATAAATACAAGAAACAGAAGAAACAACTAAAACATCTCTCCTACCCGACAGCAAAGAGGTGGTGGTGCTCAGTCGGAGTTTTTCTATTTCGTCGTTGATAGACAAATCCTTTTCTATATAGGTGTTACTGGAAGGAATGTAGGCTTCGGGCTGGTAATAATCGTAATAAGAAACAAAATATTCTACAGCATTTTCAGGAAAGAACTGTTTAAATTCTCCGTATAGCTGCGCTGCCAATGTTTTATTGTGACTAAGAATTAAAGTTGGTTTTTGAACATTTTGAATAACATTAGCTATAGAAAATGTTTTACCTGAACCCGTTACTCCTAACAAAGTTTGGTATCTTTGGTTATTCAATACTCCGCTAGTTAATTTTTTAATAGCTTGTGGCTGATCTCCGGTAGGCGAAAAAGGGGATTTTAATTGGAATAACATGTTACAAAAATAAAGATAATAGAATTAACAATGGTTATAAAATTGAAGATATGAGTTCATTAAAAATAAAAAATCAGTTGACAGAAATGTTGGGAATTGATTTTCCAATGATCATGGCTCCAATGTTTTTGGTAAGCAACTTTGAGATGATTAGTGAAGCCATGAAAAATGGTATTGCAGGCACTTTCCCCAGTTTGAACTTTAGAAAGGAGAACGAACTAGATGAAATTTTGCTGGAATTAAATAAAATAAAAAACAGTCTAGGAGAAATTAAAGGAAATTACGGAGTAAATATAATTGTTCAAAAAACTAACATTCTATTTGAAAAACACCTAGACATTTGCACAAAACACAAGGTTCCGTTTTACATTACTTCATTGGGCAATCCTGCTCCTGTTATTAAAGCAGCCAAAACCTATGGAGGAAAAGTTTTTTGCGATGTAACCAATTTAGTGCATGCAAAAAAGTGCGCCGAAGAAGGCTGTGACGGATTTATTGCTGTGGGGCAAGGTGCAGGAGGCCATGCTGGCCCAAATCCTTTACAAGTTTTAGTTCCTGCGTTGATAAAAATTTTTCCGGATATTCCTGTAATAGCAGCCGGAGGAATTGCCACAGGAGGAGGAGTTCTCTCCTGCTTAGCACTTGGTGCAAGTGGTGTTTCGGTTGGAACAAGGTTTATATCCTCTACCGAAGCTAAAGTAAGCAATGAATACAAGCAGGCAATTAACAAATCCGGAATGGATGATATTGTTATGACCACTAAGATTTCTGGAACACCTTGCACCATTATAAATACCGATTACGCAAAAAAAATTGGCTACGAGCAAAACTGGCTGGAAAAAAAGTTATCCAATAACTCCACCACAAAAAAATATTTTAAAATGTTGGTTCAATTCAGGGGTATGAAAAAATTAGAAGACTCCGTATTGCCAGCAAATTATAAAACCTTATGGTGTGCAGGAAAAAGTGCCGAATTAATTGATGAAACAAAATCATGCAAAGAAATTATTGATTCAATAATTAGAGAAACGAAGCATGATTATGAAAAACTCAAAAAAACTTTTCAAGAATAAAACAAAGTTAAATATACTTGTAAAAAAAATAAATAATTGATTTTGGACAAAATTAAGACACTAGTGCTTTTAGTATTTTTACTATTTGCTTCTTCTTTAGCAACAGCAAAGGAAGATTTAAATATAACTAGAGAAGCAATATTATTGAAACAATTATTTGATAGAGAAAAATTTGCAGAGTGTATTAAAAAATCAGAAGAGTATAGGCTTAGAGCACAAAAACAAAATTATAGTGGAGCAGAGTTGTATTCAATAGCTTTGATTGCCAATTGCCATTATCATTTATTCAACTACAATAAAGCTCTTTTTTATGGATTGCTTGCAGAAAATAAATTTGAAAATCCAAATGATAGTCTGCAAACAGAAGGATTTTTTTTGGCGGCATATATGTTGGCAGATATTTATTATAAAATAGGTAAACTGCCCAGTGCTTACAAGCGATATTGGAAAATTTATTATTATTCTGATTTAAAAAAAGGGATATTAACACATACTCAAATTTACAATACAATTGGCATTTTGCTTTTTAAACAAAATAAGTACACAAAGGCAAAAGAGTTTTTTTTAAAGGCATTGGCTTCTTTAAATAGCAAAAATGAAAACTTGTTCAACATACATTACAAAAAACAAGAAATATATGACAATATTGGATTAACTTTTTATAAAATTCAAGATTATCCAGTTGCAATGGCATATTATGACTCCGCCTTATTTGAAATTAAAAATTTAGTGCCAGATGCACCTGAAAAAATTAAGCTACCCAAAATTGCTAAAGCAGTTGTATTAGGCAATATTGCTAAATTACTGATAAAGGAAAATAATTTTGAAAAAGCAAAGCAATATTGCAAAGAAAACATCACTATTAACTTAGGCGTTTCTGGAATAAAAGAGGAGGCCGTTAGGTCGCTATTGGATATTGCTGATGCTTATATAGAAACCGATAGTTTAGAAATTGCAAAACAATACATCGAAGATGCAAAAATTTACATCAACAAATTTAGTTTTCATGAAGTAAACTCTGCATACATGAATGTATCCTATAAGTATGAAAAAAAGAAAGGGAACATAAAAAATGCACTGTTATTCTTAGAGAACTATAACAAACTACAAGATTCACTTCGGATAATTTTTGTTGACAATAACTTTTATCAAAACTTAAGTGAGAATGAATTAACCGAGGCACAAACCCAATTAAAGTATTTTAAGAATAAAGAACTACTTGAAAAAAGTTCGCAACAAAAGTCATTGTATATTATGATTTTAGGTATTGTTTTGCTTGTAATTGTTTTTATGATTTTACTAATTTATTACAGAAGTTACATCAAAGAAAAGAAATTAAAAGAAGAGTTGTTTTTAAGTAATTCCGAGCTAAAAAAAACAAACAGTGATTTAAATTATTCTATTGCAGAAAAAAATGACATTTTAGGTTTTGTAGCACATGATTTAAGAGGCCCTTTAGCATCCAATATTGGTTTGCAAAAAATGCTTTTCGAAAAACTAAAAAACGTTTCGAAAGACCCAGATGTTCCTGCAATTTTTAATTACTTAAAATTAAGCAATACATATTTAACTGAGGTTACAGATGATTTGGTTGAAGCTACCTACCTAGAAAGAAGAGACCTTAATTTAGACTTAACGCAAGAAAATTTGTTAGAAATTTTTGATGATATTATAGAAATTTGTAAGCCCGAAGTAATAAGTAAAAATTTAAAAATCTTTGTTCAACATCCAGATTCTGAAGTTATTGTAAACCTCAACAAAGATAAATTTAAACGAGCCATTTTAAATATCCTTTCTAATGCTATGAAATTCACTCCAGAAGAGGGTTCTGTTTTCTGTACAATTTCTGTAGTAGATAATGTAGCATTAATTATAATAAAAGATACCGGGGTTGGAATTACTGAAGAGAACCTTAAAATTGTATTTGATAAATTTTCTAAAGCCTCTAGAAAAGGGGTTCGTGGCGAAAAATCAAATGGTCTTGGTTTATATATTGTAGCAAAAATAATTGAAATTCACGGTGGAGAAATAAGTATAAAAAGTCAAGAAATGGAAGGCACTGAAATTAGTATTAGTTTACCTTTAGCTACTTAATTTATTAGGATATAGCTTAAAACAAATAGTAAAAGATTTTTTTACTTTTCAGAAATTTGTTTAAGATTTTTTAATCCATTTTCAAAATCAGTTCCTAGCATTTTTTCCATGTTCATAAACATCATAAAAACACTTTCAATAAATCCAAATTTTGTGGTAAAGGTCCAAGTAGCTTTTGTTGCACCATTTGAATTTTCAGCTTTAAGCAATCCATCGGCTTGGCTCGCAAATGGTTCAATAAAATTTAAATGATAATAAATTGTTGCACCATTTTCAATTTTTGAAATTGACATTTCTCCTTTTCCCACTTCTTTATTTCCTTCCCACTTGTAGATATGTCCAACTGTATTGGGCTCACCCTCGTATGACACTTTTGAGTTTGGATCTAATTTAGACCAGGGAGACCAATCGTGAAACTTTCTTAAATCGCACATGTTTTGATATACTTCGTCTGGAGATGAATTAATAATAATACTTCTTTCCATAGAAAAATCTTTGGGTGCAATAAATCCAATTAGAATAAATACTAGCGCAATTGCAGTAAAAACGATTCCGGTGAATTTTAAAATTTTCATAGTTTTAGATTTTAGGTTGAACAAAAATAATAAAATCCAATTACAACTAGTTCTTTTCTAAGATTTCAGTAAGCAAAACTGTTGTAACTTTTGGGTCGGCCTTACCTTTAGACAATTTCATAACTTCTCCCATAAACAATCCTAACAATCCTTTTTTTCCCGATTTATACTCCGCAACTTTTTCTGGATATTTTGCTATAGCTTCGTTTATAAATTCTATAAGGTTATCTTGATTGTTGTCTACAACCCATGCATTTTTCTCTGCAATCTCTTGAGGCTTTAACTCAGGATTTTTAAGCATTTCAGGAAATATTTTTTGTGCCGCAATGTTGTGACTAATTTTACCGGTATCAATAAAGTTAATTAACTCCGCAATTGATGTTGCTTTAATCTTAAAGTTCTCAATTTCTATAGCTTCTTCATTTAAAACAGATTTTATTTGGCCCATTAACCAATTCGCGGCTGCTTTTGAATTATTAGTATGATTTAGTAACTCTTCAAAATACAAGGCCATCGCTTTGTTTTCTGTAATTACATTTGCATCGTAAGCAGAGAGACCTAATTGGTGAATGTATTTTTTTGCTAACTGTTGAGGCAGTGGCGGTAGATTGTTCTTTATTTCATTTACATAAGATTCCTCTATCAAAACAGGTTGCAAATCGGGCTCAGGAAAATAACGGTAATCGTTTGCTTGTTCTTTTGACCTTAATAAAAAAGTTGTCCCATTATTTGCATCAAAACTTCTGGTATCTTGAGAGATGTAACCTCCGTTTTCAATTTCATCAATTTGTCTTTTTATTTCAAAATCAATAGCACGTTGAACATTTCTTATAGAGTTCATATTTTTTACCTCGCACCTGTTTCCAAATTCTTTTGCATCCTTCAGCATTACAGATACATTGGCATCGCACCTCATAGAACCTTCTTCCATATTGCCATCGCAAACTTCTATGTATCTAACTATCTTTCTTATTTCAGTTAGATAATTGTATGCCTCTGTTGATGTTCGTATATCCGGCTCCGTTACAATTTCTAATAAAGGAACTCCCGCTCTATTTAAGTCTATAAAGGTATGTTCAGGAGACTGATCATGCATGCTTTTTCCTGCATCTTCCTCCATGTGAATTCTTGTTATTCTAATTCTTTTATCGTTGCCCTTGTCGTCTTTTATATCTAAGTATCCCTCGTAACAAATAGGAGTTTTATCTTGCGTAATTTGATATCCTTTAGGTAAATCTGCATAGAAATAATTTTTTCTGGCATATTCGTTTTCACGCCTAATTTTACAGTTAAGTGCTAAGCCTAATTTAACTGCAAATTCAACTACTTTTTTATTTGTTTTTGGCAATGTTCCCGGATGACCCAATGAAATTGCACTTATTTGAGTATTAGGCAAGGCTCCGTATTCCACTGCATCGCCACAATAAGCTTTGCTGTTTGTTGATAATTGAGCATGCACTTCTAAGCCAATTACTGCTTGGTATTTTTGATATACGTTTTCCATAATTTATACAACAAATGTAATTGTAAAATTACACACTTTAAATTTTTTGAATTTTACAAAAAAAAAGGCCACACAAAGGCGGCCTTTTATAAATTTATATTTCTAATTACGCTGTTGCAGCATTCATTTTATCCAGCACATCCATAACTTCTTTAACGGCAGTTGCAGAAGATGCTAATAGTTCTTTTTCGGCAGAGTTTAATTGAAGTTCAATTATTTTTTCTATTCCATTTTTCCCTAAAACAACAGGAACACCTAGATAAATATTTTTTAATCCGTATTCTCCGTTTAGCAATGCACAAACAGGAAATACTCTCTTTTGATCTCTTACAATAGCTTCAACCATTTGAGCGGCAGCAGCACCTGGTGCATACCATGCAGATGTTCCTAAAAGATTTACTATTTCGCCTCCGCCTTTTTTGGTTCTTTCAATAATTGCGTCTAGCTTATCTGCAGCGATTAACTCAGTTACCGGAATTCCTCCAACTGTTGTATATCTCGGAAGCGGCACCATTGTGTCGCCATGTCCACCCATTAGTACTGCTTGAATATCTTTTGGAGATACATTCAATTCCTCTGCTAAAAACGCTTTGTATCTGGCTGTGTCTAAAATACCTGCCATTCCAAAAACTTTAGTAGACGGTAAGTTAGCCGTTAAATAGGCACAATAGGTCATTACATCTAAAGGATTTGAAACGATAATGATGATGGCATTAGGAGAATGTTTAATTATATTTTCTGTTACACTTTTTACAATTCCTGCATTTGTAGAAATTAAATCATCTCTGGTCATTCCTGGTTTTCTTGGCAATCCAGAAGTAATTACTACCACATCAGAATTTGTGGTTTTTGTATAATCATTTGTAGAACCTTTTATTCTTGTATCGTACATATTTACAGGAGCAGTTTGCCACATATCCAATGCTTTTCCTTCTGCAAAATTTTCTTTAATATCAACAAGTATCAACTCGTTACAAAGTTCTTTATGAGCAATTACATCAGCACAGGTAGCTCCAACATTTCCTGCACCTACAACGGTTACTTTCATACAATAGTTTTTTGAATTAATTTTTTTGCAAAACTATAAGAAGTAACGATTAAATTAATTTTTTTTTGATTTTTTAATAGAGTAATGTAACAATTCCTTTTAAAGAGTGACTTATACCGGATTTATCTGTTACTTCTAACTGCCAATAGTAATTGTTAGACACTATTGTTTTTTCTAAACCTATATCTCCATCCCAGCCTTTATTGATATCAATGGTTTCAAAAATCAATTCGCCCCAACGATTAAATATTTTTAAATTGTATTTTTTAGGGTCCATGTAGGTACCTTTAGGAGAAAATACATCGTTGGTTCCATCTCCATTTGGTGTAAATGCATTTGGAGCATAAATAATTAAATCGCCTACAACTCTTATTGTATTTCTAGCCGTATCTGTGCATCCAAGTTCGTTATACACCACCATAGTTACCATATAGTTACCTGTGTCTTTATAAGAATAAACAGGATGCTGATATCTTGAAGAGTCACGTGTGCCAAAGTTCCATCTCCATCTTTGTGCATCGTTTGAACTTAAATCTGTAAATGAAACCTCCGGATTGGAAATCTTAACTTCTGTGGGCGACATTTCAAAATCTGCCTCAGGATTTCGTAACGCTTTTATAAGCACTGGCTTGGTTAATCTGTCAGAGCAGCCATTTGAAGCAATGGCAAAAAGTGTAACACTAAATTCTCCGCTTAATTCATACGTATTTGTTACAACAGCCTCATTTGAATTATTTCCATTTCCATCACCAAAGTCCCAAATTAACTGTTCAAAATTAGTAGTTGTGCTTACAAATCTAGATTTTAAGGGAGCACAACCCATGGTGTCGGTAGTAGTAAAAGCAACTTTGGGCTTTTGCAATTGAGTTATTGAAGCTTGCAATGTTAGCGGCAAACCGCAAATATCAATTACGTTAACCGTAACAAACATGGTTGTGTCAAACTCTTGAAATTGAGTAGTATCTCCATTGTTCCATAAGTAAGATTGGGCATCTTCAACAGTTAACTTTACTTTTCCTCCTTTGCAAAAAGTAAGCGGACCATCTGCAGAAATTGTAGGAACAGGTGGAGTTGGATTTACGAAAATGGTTAAAGTATCTGAAGGCAAAGAAAAACATCCATTGGCTCCTTGAACCTGAACAAAATAATCTCCATTAGAATTGGCAATAATTGATTGTGTTAATGCACCAGTATTCCATCTATTGCCAATAGGTTCGCTACTAGTTAACGTTACGGAATTTCCAACACAAAAAGTTAGAGGCCCGCTGGCAGAAATGGTAGGTCTTGGCGGTAATGGCAATATTGTATTGGTAAAAGGATCTGAAATTGGAGAAGGGCAACCAAAAAAGTCAATCAACGAAACTGAATAAGGACCTTGATCGTGCACAAGTATTGATTGAGTTGTTTCACCGGTGTTCCATAAATAGCTGGCACCAAAACTACTCACTAGTTGTATAGTTTCGCCGTCGCAAACAGTAGAAGGACCTGTAGCTGTAATAATTGGTGGCGGTGGAATAGGGAATTCTGTAACTGAGAAAATCTGCGAAGGATTAGAAATACATCCAAAAAGGTCGGTGGCAATTAGCGAATAGCTTCCGGTTTCATCGGCAATTATATTTTGGGTGGTTTCGCCGGTAGACCAAAGATAAGTTGAATTTATTGTATTTGTAGTTAGAACAACAGAACCACCATTACAAAATGAACTTGGCCCTATTGATTCAATTATCGGTGATGGTGGATTGGGATGAACAGTAACCACAACAGGAACAGAAGCTAAGGAAGTACATCCGTTGGCATCAATCACCTGTAAAATAAATACGCCAGTAGTATCCACAACTAAATTTTCGGAAGTATAAATACCGCCGTTCCAAACGTAAGTGTAGTTTGCAGGTGCCGAAATAGTAACACTTGAACCTTGACAGAACACCAAGGGACCATTAGCCGAGATTACAGGCGTTGGAGGCAATTGGTTTACAATTAAATTAATTGCATTACTACTTGGCGAAGTACAATTATTTAGGTCGATAATGGATAATGTATATACACCCGGAACATTAGTCGTAATGGTTGGAGTAGTTGCTCCATTACTCCAAGAATATGAATTTGCTGGATCTGTTGAAAGTGTTACATATCCACCCTGACAAATAACAGGCGTAGTGGAATAAATAGTTGGAGGATTAGGTGTTGGAAAAACATTAACTGAAATTGTATTTGAGGGGGCAGAAGTACAACCGTTAACATCTGTTACTTGCAGGGAATAATCTCCTGATACAATTGCAGAAATTGTTTGTGTAGTTTCTCCATTTGGTGCCCATAAATAAGAGTTGGAAGTTAAATTTGGTGACAAAGTAACATTGCCTCCATTACAAAAATTTAAGTTTCCATTTGCATTTATACTAACTGTTGGATTTGGATTTACAACTATTGTTTGATTTGCAGATACAGAACTTATGCATCCATTAACATCAGTAACAACAACATTAAAACTTCCGGAATTTGAAACGATAATGCTTTGAGTTGTGCTACCATTGCTCCACAGGTATGTATTAGAAAGCGGTGCTTCTAACGTAACATTATTTCCCGCACAAAATGTTGTAGCTCCATTTGGAGTTATTACAGGTGTTGCAGGCAATGGATTTACTGTTACCGCAAAAGGCAATGATGGCAGAGATGTACAGCCATTTGAATTGGTAATTATTACAGAATAATTGCCCGATGTATTTACAGAAATATTAGATGTTGTTTGCCCCGTGCTCCACAAATAGCCTGTTGCATTTGAACTAGTTAGAGACAGACTTTGCCCTGCACAAATAGTATTTAAACCACCGGTTGTAGATATTGTTGGTGTTGGAGGAATTGGATTTACAGTAACATTGGTGGTAGACGAAATTGGCGATGAGCAATTGTTTACATCAGTTACAACCAAGGTAATACTTGAGGTGGTATTTACAGAAATAGTTGAAGTTGTCTCGCCTGTTGACCACAAATATGAAAAACCTGCCGGTGCCGCCAAAGTTAGGTTTCCTCCATCACAAAAGGTTGTAGGGCCCGATGGTGTAATTACGGGTGAAGCAGGTAGTGGATTAGAAACCACGGATACAAGTGCAGATGGTACGCTACAGCCATTTGCATCTGATATTGTAACAGAAACATCTTGGGTTGTTGATACGGAAATAGATTGAGTTGTTTGACCGGTAGACCAGATATAGGTGAAGCCTGCAGGAGCGGATAGATTTACAGATGAACCAGCACAAAAAGTTAATGGGGCACCGGTAATAACAGGTATACCTGGACCAGGATTAACAACTACAGTAGTAGCTGCTGAAGGCAATGAAAGGCAACCTTCAACGTTTGAAACCTGAACACTATAATTTCCGGCAAGAGAAACAATTATCGACTGTGTTGTTTCTCCATTTGACCATAAATATTCTGCCGAGGAACTGCATGTAAGAGTAACAGTATTTCCTGAACAAAAAGTTGTTGGCCCGCTTGCAGTTATAGTTGGCGCTGCTGGAACAGGATTTACAATTGGTGTGTATTGCACGGTATCTCTACATCCAGAAGGGGAAAACCCTATGACTTCATAACTATTCTCAGTGAGATTTAGAGGAGTAATATTGACGACAGTATCGTTTTGATAAGTGAGAATTGGGAAGCCGGTTGCACTCAGAGGATTCCATACTGTTGAATCTGCGCCATTAGCAGTAACATTTACTGTTTGACCCA
>JBAXQC010000080.1:0-12254 GCA_037131955.1 Bacteroidota bacterium | reverse complement strand
TCCTTTTATTGCTTTTTAAAGGTATTCATGAGGACGCTTCGCTAAGTTATTCATCATTTTATTGCTTTTTAAAGGTATTCATGAGGACGCTTCGCTCAGTTATTCATCAATAAATTTATTCATTAAGGAATTCATGAGGTCGCTTCGCTCAGTTGCCTTGATGCAAAAAAGTAAACAAAATTAGTTAAGGAGGACAAGAAAAAAGGAATTCATCCCCCTAACCCCCTTCGCAATCGCAAATCACAACCGCACAAGGGGGACTGCTTTGGTTCTTGAGTTTTTTTTTATCATAAGAGATTCAATGTCTAAGCTACTCAAAGGGGCTAATGAAAACAAGCAGCAACATTTTGCTTCATAAAAATAACCAGATAAAATGAGGCTATTTGATGCTCCTAAAAAATACCATGTTTTTAATAATTTAGACAGAAAAATGGTAGATTTAAATCGTATATCTCCATCTAAATCAACTAATTTTATTAAACTTAAGAGAATTTGAGGTTCAACTAAGCAAAAAATTTATAGTTTTTTTGTGATTTGAATTCCGGAAATATAATTTGATTCAATGGGATTAATGTCATATTCTGTTTGATGTAAAAAATAAACTCCGAGTGTAAACGATTCGCTGGTTTTGTAGTCTGCACCAACAACGTTTCTAACTCTGTGCCAGCGGTTGTTAAACATCATGTCATTTCCTGGTACAAAAATTTGATACCTAAACTCAAGATTGTAGTAAGCGGATAACTTAGCACTTAACTGGTATTCGGCTTGTGCTCTAATTCTAAAATACTTTTCGGAAAGCCATCCGAATTTACCAGACACTACATTTTTTGATTCTCTTTGGTACCTTGCCCTAAGAGAATAAGACATTCTATTTATTTTGTACTTATAATTTACATCAACAGAAAACCTATGTCTGTAGCTAAAAACATTTTCTGCGGTGTATTTGTCTATGTGCCTGTAAGAAGGCTCTATTGAAAGGCGTTTGGTTATTTTATAATTTACACCAATGTTGGAATAAAACAGATTTAATCGGGTATAATTTTCTTTTAACCTTAGCTCTTGGTCAAAAATTAATGTAGTTTTTTTTGTGATTTCCTTTTTAAGTGTAAAGGTGCTCCACAATCCGGCATCGTTTATAATTTGAGAAAACAAGGAAGAAGAACAGAAACAAAAAAAGAAAACAATGGAATAAAATTTATTCATTAATCGGCAATGTACAAATCTTCTACAGTATATGTTTTGCTCTTTTCTGTGATTTGAACTTCTCTGAGCACTTCTATTGTTTTGTTTGAAATTCTATCGGATGTATCTTTTGATACTGCAAAAACTTTATAACTTCCTTTTCTTAGGTATTTAAATTCAAATGTGCCATCGTAGCTTGTTCTTGTATTGTCGCTTACGCCTTTGTCATTGCCATACACAATAAAAACCATTTCGCCTTTTGCGGGATAAACGCTTCGTAAGATGGTAAATGTGTTGTCATAATCTTCTATTATTAATTTACCAGTTATTGAGGCCATGCCACCTTCTCCAGCCTCTTTTTTGCAAGAAAAATGCACCATTAAAAACAATACAATTAAAACAAAATATAATTTTTTAATTTTCATAGTAGTAAATTTTTATTTGTGCAGCGTCTCGTAAAAAGTCGATTTTTTGAATTGAAATTCTATGAACATTTATTCCTGTTCTTGCAGAAATATCTGCAATTAATTCTGCCTCTCTGTTAGATTGCACTAAATTAATGTTTTCGTAGTTGATGATTTTTACAAACTCTTTTTTCATGAGTAAATTGCTCTCCAACAAATAAGTAATTACTATTATAATTGCATTTACTATGGCTAAAAAAATGTACTCGTACAGATCATTGGTATCTTTTATTTTTGTTACTGCAGCAATTAAACCCATGGCAATTACCAAAAACAAATAGGTCATGTCTTTAATACTTATATCTTCTGTTCGGTACCTGAGCATACTAAAAACAGCAAACAATCCAAAGGCTGCTCCCATGCTTAATTCTACTTTGTTTAGCAAGAAGCAAATTAAAAAAATAATGAGGTTAAAAATAAAAAAAGTAAAAAACAATTCTCTGTGTTTGTAGATAGGGAAATATACAAAACGAACTAAAACAAAAACGGAGAGTAAATCAATGATTAACCTCCATGAAAATTTTGACAAGGTTTTTATAATGGCCTGAGTTCCTTCTGTAAAATCTTGTTGCAATAGAATATTAAGCAAGTTCATGTGTAATTATTTTTGAAATTTGGTTTAGTTTTAATTTAAAACTATTTGTTTTTAATTGTGTGTTTAAATAGCAAGCTGCCATGCAGTATTTACTTATAGAGCCTGGTTTAATTCCAAATTCTTTGATTGCAGAAATAAAGGTTGATGGATTTTTTTTATCTTGTTTTACTTCGGCAATAACTAAGTTGTTTAGTGCTATTTTGTTTTTTTCTGTATCAATAAATTCAAGACCCGTATCAATGGTAACTCTCTCGCCTATCTCTAGATTTACTAAAGTAATTCTTTTGTAGTTTACCCAAAGTTTTGGAATTAAAACTAAGGGATTAAAAGGAAGTTTTGATGCTAAAAACTTTAATGAATTTGCATCAAAATTATAAGGAACATCTTGTTTTTTTATTCTTGTTTTTAGTGTTCTTCCTTTATTATTTTTGTGCTTTACCTCTAAAAATCCTGAGTTAGAATCAACATAAGTGCGGTGTCTTATTTTATAACGGTTTAATTTTCCGTTGTGGTGCTGCAAATACAAATCAAAGTTTTTTGTATCGTAATAAAGGGTTTCGTAGTAAGACAAAACTTTATTGTTTACTTGTAAAACTTTATAATTACCCTTTAAGGTGTTTAGAATTTTTGATAAATGAGAAGAATGAAAAACAAATTTTGTATCTGTTCTATCCATTAATTTTACGCTGTCTATTTGATCCAGCGAAATGCAAGAAAACAAACTATGGATATCTATTTCTGGATTATTTATCAAGTTAAAATTGATAAGTATATTTGTTTACTTTTTTTAAATTTCCTTTTGCATCAAAGGTTTTCTTTTCAATTTTTAAGCCTTTGTCGTCGTAAAAATACTTTGTTACTTTTGTTAGTAAATTTTTGCTGTCGTAAAAACTTTCTTCCAACTTCTGCCCTGCTTGGTTATGTTTTACAGCACGTCTTTCTTTTAATTTAGACTTTGAATCGTATATATTTTCTTCTGTTACGTCTCCAGTTTTATTTCGTGTATATTTATGTACGCTTTTTAGTTTGCCTATTTTATCAAACTTATGATCTTCTATTATTTCGCCGTTTGCATCAAAAAATTCTTTTGTTTGGGCAATAGAAATATTGTTTTTTATTTCAATTTCTGTTGCACCTTTTACTTTGTTTTTAGACAATGTTGTTTTGCTTTGTGAGAAACTGATGTATGAAATTAAAGAAAGTAGAAGTGTTGCTGTTGAGTATTTATTCATGGAGAACAATAATTTTGGAGGAATAAGAAATACCAGTTTGGTTGTTTATTATGTTTAAAAAATAACATCCATTGTCTAAATTAATGTCTATTCCATAATTTCTGATAGATGAATTTATATTTCCACTGTCTACTAATTTTCCTTCAGGAGAATAAATGGAGTAATTTGCTGAACTAAAATCTTGAAAACTACTTGAGTAGATTTTATTTGATAGTGGATTGGGATATACGATTAACTGCTGCTGTTTTTGGATAGACTGCAAAGCATTAAATGTTCCGTTACTTTTTAATAGCGAAATATAAATATCTAATGTTCCAGTTCTTTTGTCTTGAAACGAAAAAATAGATCCTCCATTTCCATCGCTACAATTTTTTGCATTGGTTTGATTTCCAATTGCATTGCTCACAACTGTTCCGCCTACATTCCATAATTGATTTCCGGCTGTATTTATTTTTTGTGCGTAAACGTCCCAACCGTTGATAGTAGAATCTTGCCATGTAATTATTGCAGATTGATTTCCTGCTCCAATAATATTAGGGTTTACTTGCTCTCTTCCCTGCGTAGAAATAATATAACCATTGGCATCCCAAATAGTGCTTCCACTTGCATTTACCAATTGAGTATAAATGTTATTAAAAACATTTCTCTCATCTTTCCATGATATTATTATGCCATTGCTTAAACCCTCGGTTGTGGCATCAATGGCAGATTGATTGCCTGTTGCATTGCATACACTTACTCCGTTTAAAGTCCATTGAGCTGCTCCTGATGCATTAATTCTTTGGCAATAGATATCAAAATCTAGAGCGTTGCGTTTGTCTTGCCAAACAATGTAAGCACCACCTGCATTATCGGGTTCAATCTTTGGATTGGATTGTGTGTTTACCCTTGTGCAAACCGAAACTCCATTTAATGCCCACACAGCAGTTCCTATTGGGCTTATTCGTTGAGAATAAATATCATAGTCTGCACCATTCCTTCTGTCTTGCCAGCAAACAATAATTCCACCGGCAATGTCTCTAATTAATCTTGGATTAATTTGTTGTCCTAAGCTATTGCACACAGCAACTCCAGAGCTTGCCCATTGCAGTGTGCCATTTGCATTTACTTTTTGTGCATAAATATCTGATGAACCATTAATAGAATCTTCCCACACTATAAAAAAACCGTTGTTTCCGTCTTCAATAATTCTTATTCCTGTTTGCGATGTGGCTTTTTGCACAATTGGAATTCCATTTGTTGCCCATAAAGCATTGCCCAAGGAATCGAATCGTTGAGCATAAATATCTCTGTTGCCATTTCTTAAATCTTGCCAGCAAACAATTGCTCCACCCACATTATCTTTGCATATAAATGGAGTTTTTTGGTCGGCGGCATTTGTGCAAACTGCCACACCGTTGTTGTTCCAAGCCATGTTTCCATTTGCTTTTACTCTTTGAATATAAACATCGGCAATTTTATTGGCAGTATCGGTTCTAAAATCTGACCATGTAACAATTGCACCACCATTTGCATCACTAACAATTCTTTGTTCTTGCTGGTCGTTTACTTCTGTGCACATGGGTGTGTTTACTGTTGTATTTGAAACCCATTGAGAAAATGCATTAGAAATTAGTGAAAATTGAATTAAAAGCAATGTTAAGATTTTGTTCACTTATTGTTAAGTTTTTATGCAAATATATTCTTTTAGATTAAAAAACGAGCTGCAATGCAAAATGAACACTACAAGATTTATGCTTTAGGGATTGATTTGTAAATTTTTCGAATTTATTTTATCAATTTAATCAATTAAATGAGTGTATTTTATTTTGAAATCAATAAATCATCCTAAACAAGTTAAAAACCCAATTTAATTACTTTAAAATGAACATTAGATGTTGAATTGTTTAAAGCAACAAAATAAATGCCGGGCGAAAATTTTGTAAAATCTATTTCGCTTGAATGTAATCTTGCATTTTCTATTTGACTTCCATTGCTGTCAAAAATTCTATACTGGTAAGATTCTACCAATTCTAAATTATTAAAATGCAGTTTTTCGTTTATAGGATTGTTAATGGAAACTGTTGCATTTTCTCTTTTGGTAGTTGCAACCACAAAATCGCACTCTACTGAAGTGTTTTTATTAAATAAGCCTAAGTTATTGTCTTGGTAGCAACGCAAGTTACCGCCTTCATTTGCATCTATCATTGCCACACAATTATCAAAAGGCAAAAAATAGTAGTTAAGAGAGCCAATTTTTTCTACTATGGTATCAACAATTACATCACTTGAATTGGAGTTGTATTGATAGTTGATTTTCTTGAATTTTAATTGGTTTCCGTTAACCAAAATGCTGCCTGTATCCACAACAAAAATCCGGGCCGAGTCGCAATAATTAAACGGATTTGGTTTAGCCATTGCCCATGAATCGCCAATGTTTGAATTGAAGTTGTACAAGGTGTCCCAAGTAGAATTGTTTCTTATGAACACTATTTCATTTTGTTCAAATGTATATTCATGTCCAATAACAACATCAACTGCTTGACCATTTAACAAGTCAACTCCAATTCTTCTTTTTTGAAGTTTGTTGCACAAATTGGAGCCTATAATTGTATCGCCAAGGTTAATAATTTTTACATAGGCACTTACCGGTGCTACATTCATAAATGAATAGTACCATTGTGCTTGTGGTGGCGCCCAATTTTGTGCAAAACAAAAATTGACAGAAAAACAAAAGAGTAAACAAACTAAACTTTTTGCGATTGGTTTCATTTTTAATGGGTTTTTATGTTTAACAAATCTAATAAAATTTACGATGAAATTTATAGAAAGTAGATTATTTAATTACATAGCACAACAAAAAAGCCCCGAAAAATTCGAGGCTTTTGTAAATTGTTTCAAAATAATTAGTTAAACCTCAAAAAGTCTATTATAATTTTTTTTTGATTGGGTTTCACCCAAACCCATTCACTTTTTTATTCATCATTAAATTTATTAATTAAGGAATTCATGAGGTCGCTTCGCTCAGTAGCCTTGATGCAAAAAAGTAAACAAAAAATTCGCCGCGGCGAACAAGGCTTCATTTTAATGGATTCTAGAGAATTTGAGGGTTGACTAATTAATTGCTACTTACCAATGTTTTGGATTTTCTCTTTCTTTCGTTTTCATCCAAAATAATTTTTCTCATTCTTATCGATTTTGGAGTAATTTCTACATATTCGTCTTCTTGAATATACTCCATTGCTTCTTCTAGAGAAAATTTAACTGCTGGTGCTATTCTCATTTTTTCGTCACTTCCAGAAGCTCTCATGTTGGTTAGCTTTTTGGTTTTTGTAACATTTATTACTAAATCATCCGGACGGGTGTGTTCACCAATAACTTGTCCTCCATAAATTTCTTCGCCTGGGTCTACAAAAAACGAACCTCTGTCTTGCAATTTATCAATAGAATAGGCAATTGCAGTTCCTAATTCCATAGAAATTAATGAACCAGAAATTCTTCCTGCAATATCGCCTTTCCAAGGTTGGTATTCTAAAAATCTGTGAGCCATTACCGCTTCACCGGCAGTGGCGGTAAGGATATTGTTTCTTAATCCAATAATTCCTCTTGATGGAATAGTAAATTCTAAATGTATTTGGTCGCCTTTGGGCTCCATAATTAACATCTCGCCTTTGCGTTGATTTACTTGCTCAATTACTTTACCAGCAACAGGCTCTGGAACATCAATGGTTAATGCTTCAATTGGTTCACATTTTTTTCCGTCAATCTCTTTTATCAATACTTGTGGTTGCCCAACTTGCATTTCAAATCCTTCTCTTCGCATGGTTTCTATGAGCACAGATAAGTGAAGAATACCGCGACCAAAAACTAAATAACTATCGGCAGAATCAGTTTCTTGAACTCTTAAAGCCAGGTTTTTTTCAATCTCTTTGAACAATCTGTCTCTTAAATGTCTGGAGGTTACAAACTTTCCGTCTTTACCAAAAAATGGAGAATTGTTTATGCAAAACAACATAGACATGGTGGGTTCATCAATGTTTATGGCTGGCAAACCTTCTGGGTTTTCAAAATCGGCAATGGTATCTCCAATCTCAAAATTTTCAATTCCTGTTAAGGCACAAATATCTCCACACACCGCTTCTTGCGCTGGAATTTTACCCAAACCTTCGAACGTAAAAATTTCTTTTAATCGAGTTTTAATAATAGTACCGTCTCTTTTAACCATAGAAACAGGCATATTGGGCTTAAGTGTTCCTCTTACAACTCTTCCAACAGCAATTCTTCCTATGTAGGCAGAATAATCTAAAGAAGTAATTTGCATTTGAGGCGTTCCTTCATTAGAGGGTGCAGCAGGAATATTTTCTAAAACACAATCCAATAAAGGGGTAATGTCTTCGGTAGGTTTGTTTACATCATTACTCATCCAACCTTGTTTAGAGGAGCCATAAACAGTGGCAAAATTCAATTGCTCTTCAGTTGCTCCCAAATTAAAAAACAAATCGAACACTTGTTCGTGCACTTCGTCAGGTCTGCAATTTGGCTTGTCTACTTTGTTAATTACTAAAATTGCTTTTTTACCTAAAGCAAGGGCTTTTTGCAATACAAAACGTGTTTGTGGCATGGGACCTTCAAATGCGTCAACTAACAAAAGCACACCATCGGCCATGTTTAATACACGTTCTACTTCGCCACCAAAATCACTGTGGCCTGGCGTATCAATGATGTTTATTTTTACATCTTTGTAAGTAACTGATACGTTTTTAGAAAGTATGGTAATACCTCTTTCTCTTTCTAGATCGTTGTTATCCAGAATAAGTTCGCCTGTACTCTGATTGTCTCTGAATAATTTACATTGGTGAAGAATTTTATCTACCAAAGTGGTTTTGCCATGGTCAACGTGGGCAATGATGGCAATGTTTCTGATTAATTGCATTAATTTTTTTTAAGGCCGCAAAGGTAGTATTAATTAATGAAATAAAGCTTATAAAAATGTCTTTATTAAAGATATGGTAACAGACCAAAAAATTGTTGAGGCAAACATATAGGCAGTTATTTTCTTTTTGTCTTTGAAATACCTCACCGCCAAAAAGCAGCCAAATGGAAACGAAAGGAACAAGGGGGTAACAGTAGAAATGCCAAATAATCCAAATTTTCTTTTGATGTTTACCACTAAACGATTGGTAAACGTAAATTTCTTTTTAACTTTTTCTTTTGGTTTAAAAATTCCCCACCTGGCAAACAGTTTTAAAATACCATCGCTTAAATACACAAAAACAAATGCACCCAAGCAGCCACCAAATGAAGTTGTTGTAATAGATTTAAGCACAGAAAACTTGTAAACAAATGAAAGCGGAATGCCTCCAATTCCCATTTTAACTGAGCTTAACAAGATTACAGAAAGTATTTCTAGGAGCTCTTTCAAAAATTTTTCTTTATTATCTAAACAATAAGTTGCGTTCAAAGTTTCATTATTTTTTTAATAATACCAATATTTGCAAACTTATTTAACGCTTAAAAAACACAAGGAAACATAAATTAAAAAAATGAGAGTAATAGAGCACCTGAACAAAGCGAAAGGAAAAACTTTGTTTTCTTTTGAAATTCTACCTCCTCTAAAAGGGAAAAGTATTGATTCTATCTACGAAAGTATTGATCCACTTTTAGAGTTTAACCCCAATTTTATAAACGTTACATACCACAGAGAAGAATACATTTATAAAAAACGTGAGGGTGGATACCTAGAAAAAGTTACCATAAGAAAAAGGCCGGGAACAGTTGGAATTTGTGCGGGTATTATTAATAAATATAAAATTGATGCCGTTCCGCATATTATTTGTGGCGGATTTTCTAGAGAAGAAACAGAAAATGCTTTATTGGATTTGCAGTACTTGGGCATTGATAATGTTTTGGCTTTGCGTGGAGATGCCATAAAAACAGAAACAACTTTTGTTCCTGAACCCGGTGGAAATAAATATGCTGTTGAACTGGTGGAGCAAATTATGCAAATTAACAGAGGAGAATTTTTAGATGGCGAAAAATTTGAAGCGTCTACTCACCCATTTTGCATTGGCGTAGCAGGCTATCCTGAGAAACATTTTGAAGCACCAAATTTTAAGGCTGACCTAAATTATCTAAAGGCAAAAGTTGATGCCGGTGCAGAATACATAGTAACGCAACTCTTTTATGACAACTCTGCTTATTTTAGATTTGTTGATGCATGTAAAAATGAAGGAATAAACGTTCCAATTATACCCGGATTAAAACCAATTGTAAACAAAAAACAACTAACAGTTTTACCTAAAATTTTTAACATTGATATTCCATTTGAATTGTTTGAATTAATGGACGCTGCCGAAACAGATGCCCAAGCAAAACAAATTGGCATAGAATGGGGAATTGCTCAAAGCAAAGAACTTATTGCAAAAGGTGTTCCTTGCTTGCATTTTTATACTATGGGAAAATCAGAGGCAGTAAAATCTATTGCAAAAGCTGTGTTTTAAAAAACCCTTACAATTTTAATAAACGAATTTTTAAAAAAAGGTTCTTCTAAGCTGCTTTCCATTACACCTTTTTTTGTGGAAGCATGAATAAAAATAATTTCTGTTTTTTTTATGTGTGAAATTATTCCCACGTGATTTACTTCCTGACTTTTGTTTTTGGAGGTATTAAAAAAAATTAAATCCCCGGCTTTGCAATCATCAACAGCAATTTTTTTTCCGGCATTTTGTTGTTCTGCAGATCTTCGTGGCAATTCTATACCAGCTTTTTTAAAACTATTTTTAACTAATCCAGAGCAATCAATTCCTTGTTTATCATTTCCACCAAATTTATACGGAGTTCCTGTGTATGATTTTGCTTCGGACAAAATAACATGTGCAATTTTTGAACTTTCGCTTTTTTCTGTTTTGCTTTTTTCTGCCCTTTTAAAAATACCGCACGACGAAATAAAAATTGACATCAAGCAAATTATGATTTCTTTTGTAAAAAAATATTTTTTTGGATAGAGCAAATGCATTACTACAAATAAAAGTTTTTTTTATAGTTTGGAAGAAAGAGTTAAGTATTAGTTAAGCACAACACAGTGTTAAAAAAATGAATGAAATAAAAAATAAATCAAGTTATTATTTAGCCGCGGTTGTTGCCTTCTTTATTTGGGGAGTTTTTAGTTTGGCATTAAAGTCAATTTCAGCATTTCCTTCTTTAGATATTTTATACTACAGAATATTTTTTGCAGCCACCATTCTAAGTGCATTTAACCTTGCATTTAGCAGAAAAAAAATACAACTAGAAATTACTAATTGGAAAACCAAAACAAAAATTGAAAAAAGAAATACACTTTTTTTTACTTTAACAGGCGGAATATTGCTCACGGTAAATTGGTTTATATTTATTTACGTAACCAACCACATCAGCATAAAAGCAGCCGCATTTGCTTATATAATTTGTCCATTAATAACTACACTTTTAGCTGCTGTTTTACTAAACGAAAAACTAAAAAAATTTCAGTGGGTAGCAATTGGCATTATTTTTTGTAGCTGCATTTTGTTAGGTATATTTTCTCCATACGATGCATTGTACAGTTTAATTGTGGCCCTTACCTATGCTTTGTATCTTGTTTCGCAGAGAAAAAACCAAGGATTAAACAAGCTTTTAGTACTGAATATTCAAATGATATTTGCGGCCATAGTAATACTTCCGTTTTTTCCCTTGTTTGTTTCAGACATCTTAAAAACAGATTTCTTTTTTTTGATGATTGCATTAATTGCCATATTATTTACGATAGTTCCGCTGCTACTTAATCTTTATGCTTTAAACGGTTTAAACTCATCTACTATTGGAATTTTGTTGTACATCAATCCAATAGTAAACTTTTTTGTGGCGTTTTTTTATTACCACGAAAAAACTTTTTGGTACCAGTGGATTGCCTATTCTTTGGTAATTTTTTCTATTTTGCTTTACAATCAAAAGATAATAAGGGGCTTAATTTTAAAAAAATAAAAGCAGTGATAAGCCCCACTATTATTGCAAAGTAAGGAAAATATTTCGCCTAAATTTTTACAAAATTCTCAATAATCTCAATTTAAAAATAATACCTATAACTCAATTGAACTGCAACTGAATTAATTTTTCTACTTATAAAATAATCTTTCTTATAGATTGAAGTGGTAGAAATACTAAGAGGAACAGATATATTAAATTGAGATTTTTCAGTTGGAGAGTAGGCAACTCCGGCAATTATCATGTATGATAAATAAAAACTTCTTAATGTAGCTTGTGATTTTGTTGAATACACCTTTTGAGAGTTTATGTTTTCGTCTCTGTAATTTCCTTTAGAGTTCACTAAAATATTTCCTAAAACACCGCCACTAATTTCTACACTCAATTTATTTATTGGATAAGAATAACCCACTATCAGCGGCACTTGTAAATAGTTGTATTTTGTTTTTGCTTGATTTCCTATGTTCGTGTTTAAGATGGTATCTTTAGGAATATTTCTTATAACATTGGTATCAGTGCCAACAATTACAATAGAGTCTACCAACACAGTAGTTTTTCTTTTTTCTATAAATCCATAATTAGATTGCTCACTGAAAGAGTTAGAAACTAATCCTGTTTTTACTACTAAGTTGTTGTAATTAATTCCAAATAGAATATTTAATCCAACAGCCGGCTGCCTTAAACTAAATGAGTCGTTTAACTGGATAGAGTTTTTACTGTTAATGGCAGATTGTGAAAGTTTAGCCAAAGCTAAACCACCCTCTAAAAACATTTTTTTCTTATTCAATTGCTTCATATCTTCCA
>JBAXQC010000079.1:0-12321 GCA_037131955.1 Bacteroidota bacterium | reverse complement strand
AAATTAGAACTTAGAAACATTGAATTCATTTAGTTCAAAAATAAAGAACATTTTTTTATTTGCGTTGCAAACGCTAAATAAATAAGTCCTCGTTAGCCAAGCTTGGGCAATGGCTATAAAACGAGGACTAGTTGAGAGAATTTGATGATTGACTAAGAAATTCTTTTATTGTTCCATCACACTCCAGGCCTCTGGTTTTGCATCAAAAAGAACTTTTGTTTTTGCCCAAACATTTGCAAAAAGTTCAGAATTTCTATAATTGTTTAAGTGTTCTTCGGAATCCCAAATACTGTAAGTAAAAAAAATGTTGGCTTGATTTATTTCGTTGAGCAATTTCACAGATTTGCATCCCGGCATAGCTTCAATAAACTCTTTAGAGTCAGAAAATAGTTTAGTAAACTCGTTTACTTTATCTTCTTTAAACACCATTTTCACAATTCTAATCATCAAAATGTACTTTAATGTTGTCGTTTATTTTTAAGTTGAGCAGCGATGCAGCTTTCGCCTTGTTTAGAGAAAGTTCTAAAAAACCAAGATTGTTAAAAAGAACTATTAAATCGCTAGTGGAATAATCGTCGTAAAATTTATTTATTTTATCTACGGTGTACTGTTTTAAGTGCAGAGTAAAATTTCTATTTTTTCCAACCTTGTAAAATTGCTCTCGGTGTATATCTGTTATAGCATTTTCAAACGAATCGATGTAAACAATAACTCCATTTATCATATCTGGTGTTGCATATCCTCCTAAAGATGGTCGTCTGTAAATATCAGATTTTTTATTCCCCGGAATTTCTTCAAAATTACTTTCAATTAATGTTTTTATTACATGCCCCATAGCTTGCAATGCAGAAAATGAATTGGCAAATTCTAATCCATCTAAGTCAATGGTGTGCACCCAATCTGGGGCAAGATCAAAAATTCTAGAAAAGGAGCCGTTATCGAATCCAATAAAGTAATGTTGCTGATACTTTGCAATAAGCAATGGAAATTTTTCTTTTCCAGCATTTCCTACCAACAATAGATGAGTTGTATTGTTAGGAAAAAACCTAAACGATTGATTTAAAATTACAGCTCCATGAAAAGGATCAAACTGGTTTGCTTGGTGAGAAATATCTACCAAGTTAGCAGAAGGAACATTGCTTAAAATTTTACCTTTTAATGCAGCCGAGTAGTAATCTTTTGTTCCTAAATCGGTGGTTAAGGTAATTATTGGGTTCATTATTTTTATTTAATTTAATGCAAAAGTAAAATCTTCCTATATTAGAACTCTAAAATAAAAAAATAAAATTAACATTGACAGAAAAAACTATTGATTTAGGGGCAATAAACCCAGTAGAAATATTTGGAGCCAACGAAATAAATCTAAAACTCATTGAAAAACAATTTCCCAAATTAAAGTTCATCTCCCGCGGACAAAATCTAAAAGTGATAGGCGAAGAGGATTTAATTAGTGCATTTTCTTTAAAAATGGACATTATACTTTCTTTCCATCACAAATACAATAGATTAGACAAAAATAATTTGGAGAGAATTTTAATGGAGAATGCCAACAATGTTCCCGAAAATAATTTGGAATTCTCAGACTTAATATTGTTTGGAAACAATGGCCAAAGCATTAAAGCAAGAACAGCAAATCAATTAAAGTTGGTAAAATCTGTGCTAAAAAACGACATGGTTTTTGCTTTAGGTCCTGCAGGAACAGGAAAAACCTATACTGCAATGGCAATGGCTGTTAGGGCTTTGAAAAACAAAGAAATAAAAAAGATTGTGCTTACAAGGCCAGCAGTTGAAGCAGGAGAAAACCTGGGGTTTTTGCCTGGAGATTTAAACGAAAAGCTTGACCCTTACCTTATGCCTTTGTTTGATGCACTAAGAGACATGATTCCAGGCGAAAAGCTAAATTATTACATGGAAAACGGAACCATACAAATTGCTCCATTGGCATTTATGAGAGGTAGAACTTTAGACAATGCATTTGTAATTTTAGACGAAGCTCAAAATTCTACTCAGCCTCAAATGAAAATGTTTTTAACTAGGATGGGAAAAACTGCTAAGTTTGTTATTACGGGCGATGTTACACAAATAGATTTGCCCACCAAACAACCATCGGGATTAATTCAGGCGGTTAAGCTTTTAAAAGACATTGCAGGAATAGACTTTGTATACTTAGATGCAAGCGACGTAATAAGGCATCCATTGGTAAAACAGATAATCTTAAAATATTCTGAAATTAATGAAGAAAAGACGAATCAAAAAAATAATTAGTACCTTTGAACTTCAAAATTTAAAAACATGATTTTATCAATTCTTCTTGGTTTTTTAGGCGGCTTAGGTGGTGGAGAAATTTTAATAATAGCTTTAGTTCTTTTGCTAATGTTTGGGGGTAAAAAAATACCTGAACTTATGAAAGGTTTAGGCAAAGGCATGAAAGAATTTAAAGACGCTTCTACTGGCAAAGATTCAGGAAACGAAATCCAAAACAAACAGGAATAGTTTTTTTAATTCTTGGTTTGCTAAATAGTTTTTTCAAATTCAAAATTGAATTCTGTTTCAAACTTCTTGTTGCTTATTGTTTTTCCTTTGTGGCTTTTGTTTTCTGTTTCAATAAGTTTTTGAAGTAGTTTTTTCTCTCTTAAACCATTGTAAAAATCACCCTTTAAAGGATGAAAGCTAGCACAGATATTGTATATTCCTTGTGCATTTTTTTGTAAGGCAATTTGCAAAGCACTAATAACATCTGCACTATTTACCAAATTAACAGGCCAGTTGGAATTTGAAATTTCTTTTCCTCTAAAAAAATTTATTGGCTCTCGGCCTTCTCCAATTAAACCTGCCAAACGAAAAATACAAGCATTGGGCTGAAAATTTAAAATTAACTGTTCTGCCTGATACAAGTGATTTTTTTTGGTGGAGGATATTTCTGAGCAAAGTTCCATTTCGTCGTCATATATTCCAATGGAACTGAGCAAAATTATTTTAGGCGTTAGCTTTTCATGCACAAGAAAATCAACGAGCTTTTGAAATGCTAGTACAAATTTTTCGGTATTTCCTTTTGGCGAAATAGAAATTATGAGATGAGAAGTAGAAAAAAATTCAGAATAATCTTTGTTTATACTTTTGGTTAAATCTATCTTAAATGGCTTGATGCCTAGTGTTTCAAGAGACGAAAAGTTTTTTACATCTGTAGTGGAACCTAAAACATTAATGTTTTCTTGGAGTAGTTGCGAGCAAAGTTTTTTGCCAATCCAACCGCAACCTAAAATTGAAACGGAATTTATTTGGGTATTTAAATTAGAATTTGACAATAATTTATATATTTGTGATACAAATTAAACAATAAAAAAATGAAAAGAAGTTTTTTAATCCTTTTTCTTTTACCGGTATCACTTTGTATGGCACAAGTAAAAACTGCATATTATGCTAACGGTAACAAAATGTACGAAGGTAAATTTGTGGATGCAAGTCCAGACTTTTTTGCTCCTACATTTGAGTCTCTGCCAAAAGAAGACAAAGCAAGATTAATGGCTTCTGCAAAAAAAGACGGTGAGTGGAAAACATGGTTTGAAAATGGAACCGTTGCATCAGAAGAATTTTATAGAAATGGAGTAATTACAGGACATTGGAAACAATATACAATAGATGGAAAAATTAGTGCCGATTTAAATTTTGGCTCAGGAATTTCTATATTTTTTTACACTACAGGACAAAAAGAAAGCCAGGGTTTAATGCTAGAAGGATATGTTTTAGAGGGTGAATGGACTGGGTTTCATGAAAACGGAAAAATCAGTTTCACTGGCAAATATAACAAAGGTCAAAAAGACGGTGTTTGGGTTTATTATAACGTAGATGGAAGTAAAAACACCGAACAAAAATTTGAGAACGGCGTTTCAGTTCGTTAAGAGTTCAAATTTAATCACTTTATTGCTTCGAAATTTACTTCTAGATTCTCATTTGATTTATTATAATTTTTTCGCTCTTAGCATAAAATTCAGTGAATAATTAAGGCTCAAAAACATACTTAAAGTCTTAGTTCATATTTATTGTTCAATTTATAAAAACAGTAACTATTGGCTGAATTTTCCATGTTTTTAATGTTAATTTATTGCTATTAAATAAACAGCAGCCAAGATTTATAAGCACATAATAATTAATTATACTTACCTTGCAAACAATCAAAAAAATCATTCACGTTTCAAAAATGATAATTTAAAAAAACTATGGCTAAATCTCAAGAAACTTTTAACAAAAAAGAAAAAGAAAAAAAAAGATTAAAGAAACAGCAAGACAAGCAACAAAAGAAAGAAGAACGTAAAGCTGGTTCTGACAAAGGAAAAAGTTTTGAAGATATGATAGCTTATGTTGATGAAAATGGAAACCTTACCTCTACTCCTCCTGATCCAACAAAAAAGAAAAAATTAATAAACTTAGAAGATATTCAAATTGGAATATCTAAACAAGAACCTGCCGACCCTGCAGATTCAATAAGAACTGGTGTTGTATCATTTTTTAACGACCAAAAAGGTTACGGGTTTATTAAAGATTTAAAATCACAAGAAAGTATTTTTGTTCACATCAATGCCTTGTCTGGACCAATTAAGGAAAACGACAAAGTAAGTTTTGAAACTGAAAATGGTCAAAAAGGATTAATGGCAGTTAGAGTAAAAGTTACGAGTTAATTTTTAACTGTTTTTGGATGAACGAAGAATCGTCTACCCGAGTAAATAAATACCTTAGCGAAGTTGGTTATTGTTCCCGAAGAGCTGCAGATAAATTAATTGAAGAAGGCAGAGTAACCATAAACGGAAAAGTTCCTGAAATGGGAACAAAAGTTGTAAGTGGAGATGAAGTAAGAGTTGATGGAGAATTAATTTCGCCTCCTTCTAAAGAAAAATTTGTTTACATAGCATTTAATAAACCTGTTGGAATTGTGTGTACCACAGATACCAATGTAGAACGAGACAATATTATTGATTACATCCATCATCTACAAAGAATTTTCCCAATTGGAAGATTAGACAAGCCCAGCGAAGGATTAATTTTGCTTACAAGCGATGGCGATATCGTAAATAAAATTCTACGTTCAAAAAACAACCATGAAAAAGAATATGTGGTAACGGTGAATAAATCTATCAATCAAGATTTTATTTTTAAAATGGGAAATGGAGTTCCGGTTTTAGATACCATTACAAAAAAATGCAAAGTAGAACAATTGGATAGAACAGTATTTAAAATTGTTTTAACTCAAGGATTAAACAGGCAGATTCGCAGAATGTGTGAGTATTTGGGATACGAAGTAATTAAGCTAAAAAGAGTTAGAATTATGAATATTCATTTGGATTTACCTGTTGGCAAATGGAGAAATTTAACCGAAAGAGAGCTCAACGAAATTAGCAAAATGGTAGAAGGATCTTCAAAAACGTTCGAAGGTTAAAAATTTATTCACCACAAACTATTATTTTGATTCAGAAAAAAACCTTTTTTGAAAAACCAGCATTAATCCTACTCCGCTGCTAATAGAGGCATCAGCAAGGTTAAAAACAGGTCTAAAAAACTCAAAAGATTCTCCAGCCCAAAACGGAAACCAAGTAGGGAAATGTCCTTCAATTAGCGGAAAATACAACATGTCTACCACTCTGCCATACAAAAAAGATGAATAACCACCTTCGGCAGGAAATAGTGTAGCAACGTTATTGTAACTGTCGTTAAAAATTATTCCATAAAAACAACTGTCAATAATGTTTCCTAAAGCACCTGCAAAAATCATAGATAAACTTAAAATCATTAATTTATCCTCGTTCTTTTTTATGAGTTTAATAAGAATATAACCCAAAACACCAATGGCAATAATTCTAAAAGAACTCAGCAAAAGTTTTCCTGTGTTACCTGCCAATTCTAGGCCAAATGCCATTCCATTGTTTTCGGTAAAATGCAAATAAAACCAATTGCCTGCTATAGAAATTTGCTCTCCAATTAAAAAATGTGTTTTGATGTATATTTTTAAAAATTGATCTAAAAACAAAATCAAGAAAATAATTCCAAAGGGCTTTAAGTATTTCAAAATATTTTAGTTTAAAAAAAGCCGATTGAGAATATCAATCGGCTTTAGAAATAAATTTATAAACGTTTATTGTTGCATTTTTTTTGCATCGATACTTAAAGTAGCATGAGGCACAATTCTCAATCTTTCTTTTGGAATCATTTGCCCTGTAACTCTACAAATACCATAAGTTCTATTTTCTATTCGTATAAGAGCCATTTCTAAGCTCTGGATAAACTTTTGTTGACGTATAGCTAAGTTTGTTGTTTCTTCTTTAGATAAAACTTCAGAGCCATCTTCTAACAGTTTAAACGTTGGCGAAGTGTCGTCTGTTCCATTATCGTCTTTATGAGACAATGCATCTTTTAACAATTCGTAATCGCTTCTTGCTTCGTCTAATTTTCTATTTATTAGGTCTTTAAACTCTTGTAACTCTTGTTCGTTGAATTTTGTTTTTTCTAATCTTGGTTGATCGTTGTTAATCTTTGGCATTGAGGAAGGTCTGTTACTGGTCATGTGATAGCTAATTTGTTTAGCTGCTTCTATATCTTTTCTTTTGTTTTCTGGGTCACGGGTATAAAGTGCCTCGTCTGAACCTTTCTTTGGTTTTCTTGGAAGTTTTACTTTTTCTGGCTTTACCTTTTTTTCTTTTACCGGTTTTTCTGCTTTTATCTTCACCGGCTTTTCTACCTTAACTTTTTCAGGTTTTATTGCTTTTACCTTTTTTTCTTTAACCGCTTTTTCAACTACAACTTTTTCAACCTTAACACTTTTTACTTTTGGCGCAGGTGTTTTAGATTTAGAAACAGGTACAATAGCCTTTTTAGCAGGAGCAACAACTTTTGCAACTGGTTTAGAAACTTTAGCTTTTGGTGCTTCTTTAACTGCTTTAGTTGGCTTTGTTGTTTTTGCAATTGGTTTAGAAACTTTAGCCCCAACTTTGGTAGCTTTTTTTGCAATTGGTTTAACTGCTTTTTTAGGAGCTGGCTTAACCACTTTTTTTGCAACTACTTTCTTTGCTACTTGTTTAAGCACTTTTTTTGCAGCGGGCTTAGCTACTTTTTTAGGAGCAACTTTCGCCACCTTCTTTGCAAGGGGTTTAGCTGTTTTTTTAGGTACTATTTTAACTGCTTTTTTTGCAACTGGCTTAAATGCTTTCTTAGGAGCTGCTTTTACCACTTTTTTTGCAACTTGTTTAGCAGCCTTTTTAGCAACAGATTTAGTTACTTTTTTTGGAGCTACTTTAGTTACTTTTTTTGCAACAGGCTTAACTGCTTTTTTAGGAGCAACTTTTACCACTTTTTTTGCAACTGGTTTTACTGCCTTTTTAGGCGCTGGTTTAGCTGCTTTTTTTGCCACCAGTTTTGCAACTTTTTTTACTGGAGCCGCTTTTTTTGCCGGAGCTTTAGGTTTTGCTTTGGCCGCAACTTTTTTATTTTTTTCAACTTTCTTGGCCATAATTTCTTATTTTTTAATTTGTATTTGTGTTGTTAAACCGTTATCCAAGTCTATAATTACTGAATCTGAGGGACTTAATTCAGAAACAATAGTTATCTGATTGGCTAAAATTTCGCCGCAAATATAGGTTTTATTGTTATTGATTGCACTTTCTAGCAAATCTTTCGCTACAATTCTCACATTTATTTTGTCAGTTACCTCAAAATCAGACTCTTTTCTAATGGTTTGAATTCTGTTTACCAATTCTCTGGCCAAACCTTCTTGTTTTAGTTCATCAGAGATATGAATGTCTAATGCAACTGTTAAACTTCCTTGGTTGGCAACTTTCCAGCCCGGAATATCAACAGGAATAATTTCTGCGTCCTCAGGTAAAAGCTCGGCGCTTACCGAGCCAATTTCTGCAATGTACTTGCCATTCTTTTCTATTTCCGAAATAATTTCAACAGCATGTTGGGCAGCATAGGCTTGCAAATCTTTCATAATTTGCCCGTACTTTTTGCCCAATGTTTTAAAGTTTAACTTTAGGTTTTTTACTATTTGAACTTCTTCTTCGGTTACAAATTCCAGTGCTTTTACATTTACTTCACTTAAAATAATGTCTTTCACCAATTCTAAATTTTCTTGAAAGGCTTTATTTAAAATAGGTATTTGAATTCTGCTCAGCGGCTGTCTTACTTTTATATTCTCTTTTTTTCGGATAGAAAGAATCATAGAAGAAATGGTTTGAGCAAGCTCCATTCTTTCTTCTAACTTTTTGTTGATATTAGTTTCTACGGCTTCAGGAAAATCTGCTAAATGAACGGAGCTCACGGAGTGCTTATAGGTAATGTCGTTTAAGTCTTTAAACAAAGCATCGGCATAAAATGGAGCAATTGGACTTATAAGTATAGAAAGTGTTTCTAGGCACGTGTAAAGCGTTTGATAGGCTGCAATTTTATCCGCAGAATATTCGCCTTTCCAAAACCTGCGACGACATAAACGTACATACCAATTGCTTAAATGAGAATCTACAAAATACTCAATTGCTCTTCCTGCTTTGGTAGGCTCGTATTCTGCGTATGCTTGGTCAACAACTTTTATTAGTGTGTTCAGTTCAGAAATAATCCATCGGTCAATTTCTGGTCTGCTGTTTAATTCTATTTCTTTTTCTGAATACTTAAATCCATCAATGTTGGCATACAAAGCAAAAAACGAATAGGTGTTGTGCAAGGTGCCAAACAAAGCCCTTTGAACTTCTGCAATTCCCTCGAGGTTAAATTTTAAATTGTCCCAAGGCTGAGCGTTTGTAATCATGTACCAACGTGTGGCATCGGGTCCGTATTTAGAAAGTGTTTCAAATGGGTCAATGGCGTTGCCCAAACGCTTACTCATTTTGTTGCCATTTTTATCTAACACCAATCCGTTTGATACTACATTTTTAAATGCAACAGAATCAAACACCATAGTAGCAATGGCATGCAAGGTAAAAAACCAACCTCTGGTTTGATCTACACCTTCTGCAATAAAATCGGCAGGGTAATATTTCTTTTCGTCAATTAATTCTTTGTTCTCAAAAGGATAATGCAATTGTGCGTAAGGCATAGCACCGCTGTCGAACCAAACGTCTATCAAATCTAATTCACGTTTCATTGGCTTGCCGGTTGGAGATACCAAAACAATGTCATCCACAAATGGTCGGTGCAAATCGTCCACTTTATCTGATGTTTTAATGCCTGCAGCTTTTGCTTTTTCTATTTCTTGTTGTAGCTCTTCTACCGAACCTATGCAAATTTCTTCCTGAGCATCTTCTGTTCTCCAGATAGGCAAAGGAATTCCCCAATAGCGAGAACGAGATAAATTCCAATCTACTAAATTCTCCAACCAGTTTCCAAAACGTCCTGTTCCAGTGGCTTCGGGCTTCCAGTTGATGGTTTTGTTCAATTCTAACATCCTGTCTTTTACGGCAGTTGTTCTCACAAACCAAGAATCTAAAGGATAGTAAAGCACCGGTTTGTCTGTTCTCCAACAATGTGGATAGGTGTGTTCGTAGGTTTCTTTTTTAAATAATTTTCCTTCTTCTTGCAATTTCAAAACTATACGTTCATCCACACTGATGTAGTTTTTTAGCTCTTTAATTTTGCCAGAACTTTCAAGAATGTTTTTTTGATGTTTGAACTCTGTTTCCTTTTCAGCATCTGTTAAGTAGGCTTCTTTCACATATTCTTCGCCGTATAAAAAAACACCGTCTTGCACTTCGGACAAAAACTTTCCACGTTTGTCCACCAAAGTAAGAGAGCCAATTCCATTTTGTTTGGCCACTCTAAAATCGTCTGCACCAAAGCTTGGGGCGATGTGTACAATTCCTGTTCCGTCTTCGGTAGTTACAAAGTCTCCAAGCACTACTCTAAAAGCATCACCGTCGCTGGGTTGGGCAAATTTTAAAAGTTGTTCGTATTGTATTCCTTCTAAGTCTTTACCTTTTAATTCGGTCAAAATTTGATAAGGAAAATCTTTGTCTCCTGCTTTAAAATCTTCGAATTTTAATATTGAATTTTTTTCGGGGAAGTATTTGTGCAGCAAATTTTTTGCAAGCACCAAATGCACCAATTCGTTTGAGGCAGATGTTGGATGAAAAGTTTTTACAATTACATAATCGATATTTTTCCCAACAGCTAAAGCAGTATTGCTTGGCAAAGTCCAAGGTGTAGTTGTCCAAGCCAAAATGTAAAGATTAGTACCTGTGTTTACAATTCCACTCTTTGCCACATCAGTTACTTTAAACATAACTGTAGCCGTTCTATCCTTTACGTTTCTGTAGCAACCCGGCTGGTTCAGCTCGTGCGACGAAAGCCCTGTGCCCGCAGCAGGAGAGTAGGGTTGAATGGTGTATCCTTTGTAAATAAAATCTTTTTGATACAAGTTTTTTAGCAGCCACCAAACACTTTCTATGTAATCGGTTTTGTAGGTAATGTAAGGGTCTTGCATGTCTACCCAATAACCCATTTTGCGGGTAAGGTCGTTCCAGATGTTGGTATATTTCATCACATCTGTGCGGCAGGCAGCATTGTAATCTTCTATGGAAATAGATTTGCCAATATCGTCTTTGGTTATACCCATTGCTTTTTCTACGCCCAATTCTACAGGCAAGCCGTGAGTATCCCAACCGGCTTTACGTTTTACTTGTTTTCCTTTTAGGGTTTGATACCTGCAAAAAATATCCTTAATGCTACGGGCCATAACGTGGTGAATACCGGGCAATCCATTGGCAGATGGAGGACCTTCATAAAAAACAAAAGGAGCAGCACCATTGCGGTTAGTAACGCTTTTTTCGAATATATTTTCCTTGTCCCAAAAACTCAACATTTCATCTGCAATAGCAGGTAAGTTAAGGCCTTTGTGTTCTTTGTATTTCTTTTCCATTTATTATTAGTACTTCTTAAAAAAAGAGGTGCAAAGATAAAAAAATAGGGCGATTATGGAACTTGATTTTTTGGAATAAGTAATTAGTATCCCTCAAAAAGTGGTTTTATCATTTTTTTTAATTTGGCTTTGCCCAAATTTTCTCAGCGAAGCTAAACCCACTCAATTCTTTACTCATTTTTAATATTTTATCTAAGGAATTCGTGAGGTCACTTCGCTGAGTGGACTTTAAGCTAAGAAGTAAACAAGAAATTCGCCGCGGCTTACACCAACCGAGGGAGTAAAGGAAAATAATGATAAAAATCTAGTAATTTTATTTAAGAAAAAATGAATCATGAACTACAAAATGTCATTTCAGGAAAGGTAGATTTAGGAATGGAGAATTTATCCAAGCAGTTGCCAATTACCTTAGAAAAAGCAAAGGAGCAAGCAGCTTGGTTAAAAATGCAAAGTACTTCAAAGAAAAAGAAGCAGGGCTCATAAAAGAGTTTGCTCAAAAAAATAAGTGTTGGGTACTAGATATGGATATTTCTAACGTTTTGAAGATTGGCGATTGGCGGGCTTTTAGCACAAAAGTTTGTTCGGAGAACTGAACTTTCTGTAACCACAAAACTGCCTAGCGGAGACGATTCGCCGCGGCGAACCCGCTTATTGCCAATGTGCTGTTATGCCCAGTATTAAATTGATTTATTGTATAATTCCTTCCAACGGAGATCGGTTTGCTGGTCAACCCATTGTTTTGACTTATAGCCCCCACTTTTTAAATTCTGATTTATTAGCTTCCCAAATCCAAACGAATAATTGATACTATTGTCCGTTCCTAATTCAACGTATACACCATTGGTCACTTTAAAAACACTATTTAAACCTTTGAATGTTAATCCATCGATGGAATTACTTGGCGTTTGACCAGGCTCTAATATTGTCACGCCTTGATTCTCGTCTAAAACATAAAATTGAATATTTGAATCATTCCGCGTTATTTTTCCTCCTTTTTTTATGTCTAACAACTGAAGCAAAGATGCTATACCAAGCCCTAATCCAATATTTCTGGTTGTTTGATTTTCTGAAAGTGATAATCCTACTGTTGCAAGAAGTCCTAATGACATTCTTGTATAAGGGTCAATCTTATTTTCAAGCGTTTTAATCCCAGCATATGACACAATACTGGAGCTGGTTATTGTTAATTGGTTCTTTTTCATTTTCTTTTTATGAATTTAAAATCAATTTTTATTCCACTTCAATCCATCTGACATATTGACATTTGACTAAAAGCTGACTATCAAGACTTAATTTATCTTTACTGTCTTTATAATCTTGGGCATAACTATGTATTAGAAGGTGCAGAGCAAAAAGTTTATTTCGATATTTCTAAACATGCAAGGTTTGCAAATTCTGGATCACTGATAAATGATTTAATTTTCAAG
>JBAXQC010000078.1:0-12369 GCA_037131955.1 Bacteroidota bacterium | reverse complement strand
TAGTACTAAAAACATTTTTCAAAAACGAATCAAGTCCCCCTTGTGCGGATGGAATTATTTTTAACTAGAGTCTCTGCTCCAATTGTTTCACCATTTTGTTTTTCCAATCGTAAAATGTTCCATCATTAATTTTTTCTCTGGCCTGTTCCACTAATTTAAGATAGAAGGATAAATTGTGCAAACTGGCAATTTGTGCTGCTAATCTTTCACCGGCTACAAACAAATGCCTTAGGTAGGCTTTGGTATAATATACATCTGCTTGGCAATTTCCATCGGCATCTATTGGAGAAAAATCATCTTTCCATTTCTCGTTTTTAATATTTATGATTCCTTGACTCGTAAACAACATTCCATTTCTTGCATTTCGTGTAGGCATAACGCAGTCAAACATATCCACGCCAAGTGCTATACCTTCTAAAATATTTACAGGTGTGCCAACTCCCATCAAATAGCGGGGTTTATCTTTAGGCAAAATATCGCAAACAATTTGGGTATGTTTATACATTTCTTCGGCGGGTTCGCCCACAGAAAGACCGCCAATAGCATTTCCATCGGCATTGTGCGAAGCTATTGTTTCGGCAGAAATCATCCTTAAATCTTTGTAAGTGCTTCCTTGCACAATAGGAAACAAAGTTTGTTCGTAACCATACATAGACGGTGTTTTTGATAAGTGATTTTTACATCTTTCCAACCATCTATGTGTCATTTCCATGGAACGTCTGGCATAATTGTAATCGCAAGGGTAGGGGGTGCATTCGTCAAATGCCATAATAATATCTGCACCAATGCTTCGCTGAATATCCATGGAAACTTCTGGTGAAAAAAAATGCTTTGATCCATCAATGTGTGAAGTAAATTTTACACCTTCTTCGTTTATTTTTCTGCTTTGCGAAAGAGAGTAAACTTGGTAACCACCGCTATCAGTAAGTATCGGACCTTTCCAGTTCATGAATTTGTGCAATCCTCCTGCTTTTTCTAAAACTTTTGTGCCTGGCCGCAAATAAAGGTGATAGGTGTTTCCTAAAATTATTTTGGCTTTAACTTCAGATGCCAACTCATATTGGTGCACAGCTTTAACAGTGCCCACTGTGCCTACCGGCATAAAGATGGGTGTAGGAATATCACCATGAGCTGTTTTTAATAGGCCAGTTCTTGCTTTAGAGTTTTTATCGGACGTGTTTATTTTAAAATCCATTTATTGGATAGGTTAACTAGTTAGTAATTACAATAATTTAAAACAAACTTCAATTTATTCATTTTCCCACATCGGAAAGTGCTCTAAATTTACTTTTCCTTCAAAGAAAAGTTTGGTGCTTTTTTCAAATGATTTGGTGAAATCGCTAACAAAAAAATGATGAATGGGTTTGGCTGAACTTTTGTTTAAGAGTTCTAATTGATTGAGTTTTTCTTTAAGTTTTAAAGCAACAATATCTGCCGAGTCAAGTATATTTATTTGTTTTTGGTAGTATGCTGTTATTTCTTTTTTAATGAGTGGATAGTGCGTGCAGGCTAATATTAATGCATCTATTTTGTTTAATTTGGGTTTTGATAAATAAGAATTAATTATAGTTTTGCTGATGTTATTATTAAAAAAACCTTCCTCAATCATTGGTGCAAGTAATGGTGTAGCAAGCGAACTTACTTCAATTTCGGGATTAGAAAGTTTAATTTTTTTTGCATAAGCATCAGCTTTTATCGTTCCCTTAGTGCCAATTACTCCAATTTTTTTTGGATTTTGCAAGCAAACTTCTTCAACCACGGGGTCAATAACATTAAAAACTAAAACCTTATTTTTTACGTGTTTCTTAACCACCTCAAAGGCTATTGCAGAGGCCGTATTGCAGGCAATTACGATGGCTTTACAATTTTTATCAATTAAAAAATCTGCTATTCTTATTGAATAATATTTTATAGAGTCTGGTGATTTATCTCCGTAAGGTAAATGTGCAGTATCGCCAAAATACACCAAGGATTCTTTGGGTAAATATTTTGTAATTGCATTTGCTACAGTAAGCCCTCCAATACCTGAATCAAAAATTCCTATTGGTGATGAATTAAGTGGTTTCATGTAAAGGCAAATCTATAAAAAAACCCGCTTTGAGGCGGGTTTTAAAATTATTTTTTTGGAGCTGGCGTTGGCGCAGAACCTCCTGGTGCTGGAGTAGCAGCTTCTGCACCTAAGTTTAATTTTTTCTTTACTAAATTTAGAATATCGTCAGCTGGGTCGTTGTACAAAACTGAACCCGAGCTTGTATCTAACACTTGTTTGTATCCACTTTCTTTTGCAACGTCTTCTATTGCTTTTTTTGCTTTTTTTACCATTGGTTCCAACAATTCATTTTGCTTTTTTTGCAAAGATTCTTGTGCTGTTTGTTGAAATTGCTTTATTCTGTCTTCTAAATCAACTAATTCTTTTTGCTTGTCTAGCCTAACGGGTTCGGTCATTAATGCTTCTTTAGATTGATAGTCGGATACTTTTCCTTCGTATTCCGCAGACATAGTTTTCATTTGACCGTCTAACTGTTTTGCGTATTCTTGGATGTCTGTTTCTGCTTTTTTTCTTTCTGGCATTAGAAGCAAAAGGTCGTTTAGGTTTACATAACCTGTTTTTTGAGCAAACCCATTGTTGCTAATCATCATTAAACCAAGACTGGCAATTAAAATTAATTTTTTCATTTATATATTTTTAAGTTTTTTCTCATTCTTTAAATGAGGTTGTTTTTAGGAGCGGCAAATATAAAAATAATTCGTTTAGATTATGAATTAAATTACTTTTTACCAGGTTCAGAATCTCCGCCTTGCATTTGGCCTTTTGGCATTCCACCGCCCGATTCTGAAGCTCCTTTTCCGTCTGTTCCTTTGTTGCCTTTTTTATAGCCCATTGCCAATAGAATTGCATCACTTTTGTCGAATTTAGGGTTGGTATACAGCATGCTTAAATCGCTGGATTTATCAAAGATTACAGCATAAGAACCTTTGGTAGCCATTTCTTTTAGTGCTTTGTATATTTTATCTTGAATAGGTTTAATTAGTTCCTGGCGTTTTTTAAATAAATCGCCATCCACACCAAATCTTGATTTTTGCAATTCTTTTGCTTCTTTTTCTTTGGCAATAATTTCACTTTCTCTTTTTCTCTTCATTTCTTCAGTTAGCAAAATTGATTCTGCTTGAAATGCTCTGTACATTTTATCTATTTCGGCATATCTTGCTTCAATTTCTTTTTGCCATTGAACAGAAATATTATCAATTTGCGATTGAGCAGATTTATATTCGGGTATATTGCTTAGGATATACTCGGTATCAACATATGCATATTTTTGAGCAAAAGCACCTAGTGAGGTGATCACTAAAAATGAGAGTAAAAAAAGGTATTTTTTCATAAGTTTTATTTTTAAAGATTAACTAATTAAATAAAAATTGTGCCATAAATTATAAGTCGCCAATATTTGCTCCGATAGTGAACTGAAAATGTCCCTTACCAATAGCATTTCCTGACTTATTCCAAGGATTATCAAATCCCCATCCATAATCCAATCCAAGCAATCCAAACATAGGCAAAAATACTCTTACACCTGCACCTGCACATCTTGCCACATTAAACGGATTAAATTTTGGAGTACTGTTCCAGGCATTACCTGCTTCGGCAAAGGCAAGTGCAAAAATTGTAGCGCTTGGATTTAAAGATATAGGATATCTGAGCTCCATTACATATTTGGCCACAGCCACACCACCGCTAACGCCTTCTGTGGCATCGCCTGCATTAGCAAAGCCTCTTAATGCAATTATCTCTCTACCATCCAAAGCAAAACCAGTAAGACCACTACCTCCCAACCAAAATCTTTCGAATGGTGCATAACCAATATTTTTATTGTATGCTCCCAGTATACCTGCGCCTACTCTTAAATTTAAAACTAATTTATTGGCAAGTTCTGTAAAGAAAGTACTTGAAAATTTCCATTTGTAATATTCCACCATAATTGGGCTGTCTCTTTTGGTATTGTAGTACCCTCTTTGTTCATCAATGCTGGCATCTTTTCTAAAAAGAGAATAAGGAGGTGTTATTTGCAAAGTGGTGGACACAGTGGAACCTGAACGAGGATAAATTGGGGCATCAACCGATGAACGAGATAAATTAATTTTATAGGATAAATTTCTAAATGTTCCATCTGAAACCGGGAAACTAATACCCGCAGTAAATTGCTTTAGGAAATATTGTTGCAAAGAAATTTCTTGGTACAATTGAAAAAAGTCGTCAGGAACTTTTAGTCTCTTACCTAATCCAATACTTACACCGGTTACTGTAAGTAATTGTCTGTTGGGATCACTTTTTCTTAGTTGTAGAGGATTTTGGCGGGTATGATAAACGGAAATGCTAAAGGAGTTAGGTTTTTTTCCGCCTAGCCAAGGTTCAACAAAGGATAAAGAATAATTCTGAAAAGCCAAACCGGTTGATTGTGCTCTAATACTAAGTGCTTGGCCATCGCCAGCAGGCAAAGGTTTCCATGCATCTTTGTGAAACATTCTTTTGGCAGAAAAATTATTAAACGATAATCCTAATGTTCCTACCAATGAACGATTTCCCCACCCTGCAGAAAGTTCTACTTGGTCGCTTGGCTTTTCTTCAACAGTATAATCTATATCAACTGTTCCTTCTGCCGGATTTGGTTTTGGACTTACACCAAGTTTTTGTTCATCAAAATACCTTAATTGTGCCAATTCTCTTTGTGTTCTAATAATATCCGATCTATTAAAAAGTTGTCCTGGTTTGGTTCTAATTTCTCTCATCACAACTCTGTCGTTGGTTTTTGTGTTTCCAATAACATTCACTTTGTTTATTCTTGCTTGCTTGCCTTCATAAACTCTCATTTCTATGTCTATTGTGTCGTTTTCTGCCCTAACTTCAACCGGGTTCACCTGAAAAAACAAATAACCATCGTCCATGTACAAACTGGAAACATCTCTGCTGTCTTGGCTCATGTTTAACCTTTGGTCTAATAAAGATTGATTAAAAACATCACCTTTTTTTATACCTAAAATTGCATTGAGTTGCACAGAAGAATATTTTGTGTTTCCTACCCAAATAATGTTTCCAAAATAATACTTTGGTCCTTCCTCAAGTTTAATGTCTAGGTTGATGTAGCCTTTTTCTACTTTGTAAATTGTATCACTGATTAATTTTGCATCTCTAAATCCTTTTGCATTGTATTTTTCTAGGATTTTTTCTTTGTCCTTTTCAAAATTTTCTTCAAGGTATTTAGATTGCTTAAACACATTCCACCATTTGTATTCTTTGGTTTCTTTCATGTAACGCTTAAGTTTGCTATTACTGATGAGAGAATTGCCCCAAAAATTAATTTTTTTAATTCTAACCTTTTTATTTTTTTTGATAGCTATAAATAAAATAACTTGATTTTGAGCAGTTGTATCGGGCTTTTGAGTAATAGATATTTCTGCATCTAAATAACCTTTGTCTATAAAAAATTCTGAAATCCTGTTTTTGGTGTTAACTACTAAATTTTCAGTAACAATTTTTCCTCTTATTAGTTTTATTTTTTCGCGAACATCATCTGCTAAACCTTTTCTAATTCCTGATATCTGAAACTTAGATAATCTTGGTCTTTCTTCTAGTTGTATGTTTAAAAATATTTTTTTTCCTATAATTTTTGTAACATAAATGGTAACATCAGAAAACAAATTTAAATCCCAAAGATTTTTTACAGCTTTTGAAATTTTTCCGCCGGGCACGCTAATTTCTTCGCCAATAATTAAATCAGTAGATTGAATGAGTACATTTTTGTCTAAATAATCACTACCATCAATGGTAATACCTCCAATTTCGTATTCTTTTGGGTTGTTGTAATCTATTTCAATTTCATCACTAGAGATTATTTGAGAATTTACTCTGGTAAAAATTAGAGTAAGGAGAAACAATGAAAACAGTAAGAATTTTATTTTCATCTATTCCGTTAATTGCTCGCTAGTTTTACCAAATCTTCTTTCTCTTTTTTGATAGTCAACAATGGCATCAAAAAAATCTTGTCTTTCAAATTCAGGCCATAGTTTATCAGTAAAATAAAGTTCGGCATAAGCCAATTGCCACATTAAAAAATTACTTATTCTATGCTCACCGCTGGTTCTAATCATCAATTCCGGATCGGGAATATTTGATGTAAACAAATAGTTTGTAATTGTATCTTCAGATATTGAATCAATAGGTATTACTCCATTTAATACGTCGGTTGCAATTGCTTTTGCTGCATAAGTAATTTCTTGCTTGGAACTGTAGCTCAATGCTAAAACTAAGGTAAGTCTATCGTTGTTTTTGGTATTTTCTATTGCACTCATCAATTCGCTGTAACATTCAGTTGGCAATGATTTTAAATCGCCAATAGCCATCAAACGAATTTTGTTTTTATTTAGTGTGTCAAGCTCAGAATTTATTGTGCTTACCAGTAAAGACATCAATGCATTTACTTCTTCTTGAGGACGGTTCCAATTTTCGGCAGAGAAAGCATACATGGTTAAATATTCAATTCCAAGTTCTGCTGCGGCTTCGGTACATTCCTTTACAGAGCGAACTCCATTTTGATGACCAAATACTCTTTGTTCCCCCTGTTGTTTTGCCCATCTGCCATTTCCATCCATTATTATGGCAACGTGTTTGGGTAATTTTTGGAGATTTATTCTACTGTCTAAACTCATAATTTCGCAAATTTAATAATACCTTTTAATTTGACTTACTTATTATTAACTTTTGAAGAAACTAATATTGCTTAAAATTAAAAGAATAAAGGGCACTTCCCTTATTTTTTATCTTTTTTTTTGTTGTGATTGGCGTTAAGTCCGCTTATTACCTCATTGGTAATGTCTAAACTGTCGTGTGCAAATAATATTCCTCCACCTTTTGTATAGCCTAAAATATAGTTGTAAGGCGTATTGTTGTATGCAATTTTTAAGTAGTCGGTAATATTTTTTGTGATTTGTTCGTTTTTGTCTTGTTCAGACTTCATCAATCTTTCTTGCATTTGGTCTCTAAATTCACCAAGTTTTTGTTCTTTTAAGAGCAATTCCTGTTGCTGCTTAATTCCTTCTTCTTCGCTTAATCTTTGGGCAATTTCTCTAAAGTTCTGTTCTTCGTTTGCCAATGCCTGGTATTTTTGAGCAAATTCTGCTTCGGCCTGGTTTCTTTGGTTCAATAATGTTTTCTTTATCTCTTTTACATATTCGTAATTTTCCCAAAGAGAATCGGTATTAATGTAAACCAATTTAGAGGATTTGAGCTCTATTTTAGGGCTTACTATACTTTCTTTTTGATTGGTGTTTGATTGACCCGAAAAATGAAGAAAAAATAAAACTGCAAGTGCAATTCCAAAGATGATATTGGCTATTAATTGAGTATTTTTCAAATTGTATTGTTTTATTTTCTCTTGTTTTCTAATGAAATCTGACGGTCTAAAAATTCACCTATTTTTTCAACAGGGATTCTTTTAGCGAGTATTTTTTTGTTTTTGTCTAATATATATAGCACAGGAGTAGAATGTATGTCATATATTGATCTGAAAGGATTTACTAGTTCGATATCAGCAACATTTATCCAATTTAATTTTTCTTTTTGTATAAACTCTACCCACTTTTTTCGCTCTGTTTCGGTGCATACTGCATACACTTGAACATCTTTAGCATTTATGCCGCCAGAAAATTCAGAATAAAGTTTAGGAATTTCTTTTTTACAATGAGAGCAATCTGGATCCCAGAAAGCCAAAATGGTAAACCTGTTTTTTAGATTATACAAGGTTTGATAAACGCCGGCTGAGTCTTTGAGCGTTAAATTGGGAGCTGTTTTTCCTAATAGAAGAGGTTTTAACTTATCTGAACGGTCTTTTATTTTAAAAAGTGTAACTGAATCCGCCCAAAATGCTTGGTTGGTTTTGTAATATTTTTCTACCATGTCCACAAACACTGCATCCATTCCCATGATGTTTGATTTTTCGTAATTGCTTGTAAAATATACTACACAATATTTAAAAATCTCTTTGTTTGCTTTTGCTTTGTCGCAAATTTCAATACAAGATTTAGAAATTGAATCTGGAATTTGAAAGGTCAGATTTTCTACATAATTTTTTATCCTACCATGAAATATTGGCGTTCTTAATAGCCAATCATTGGCAAAATTCATGTTGTCAAAATAGTGCTTTCTGTAATAATTGAACTGGAATGTTGAATCTTTTCTACCATTAGAAAGAACTGGTATTTCGGGTATTTCAGGATCAGTAGATGCCAAAAATATATCACTTAAGAAGTTTTTGGGGTTTTTTGCGATAAAATCTTTTTTATAATTTTTTACTTGAGCATCTATCTCACTGCCTGTTTTTTTTGCAAGTTCAATAGAATCTTTGGGAGTTTCTTTTCTTTCAATAGTTCTTTTTAATTGTTCCATTTTACGGCCCTTATCATCAATAAACTTAAGGTAATCATAAAAAAATGTATTGTCTTTGCTGTCCTTTACTTTCATGTTATAAATAAAATCAAGGGTATCAGTTTCTAGAGAGAATTCTTGATTTTCGGTAACTAAAAACTCAAAGTATTTTTTACTGGGTAGAATTGCCAAATAAATTCCACCATTAAGTTTTTCGTTGCCTGAAAAGATTGCCTGACCTTTTGAATCAACCCTTACGGTGTCTGTTACATACTGTTTGTCGGCAAAATGATTTCCAAGCATCAGAACCGTATCCTTTAGACCATTTACTTTAACTTTTATTGAATACCCTGTGTTGTTTGCAGCCCATGTAAGCGATGTGCAGTAAAAACAAATTGTTGCTAATAATAATTTTGTTCTCATTTTTTTAATAAAAATATAGGAAGCACAAAATTATAGGAATGAAACAAGGATAAAATTAATAATTGTTAATGCTTAACGCAGGTCAATAATTTCGTATTTGGGATATGTTTTGGTATTGAAAGCAAAAATATCATCGCCAAGGTTAGAATTGGGAGTAAAATTTTTAATAGAATAAGTTGTTTGAGTACCATCTTTTCCTAATATCACAAAGCTGGATACTTGATTTTTAGCTTTGTCGATATTTAAAATTAGAGTATGAAAGTTTTTTTTCTTAGGCTCGTTTGGAAACAATTTTACTTGAATAGAAGTTGTGCCGTCTTTTAATTTTTCTTCTTTTACAAATTCATATTTGAATCCTTTTTCATAAATGGTAAAAATATTTGCTGGTGAAATTTGATCCTCAGATTTTTTTTCATCTGCATTGTTAATTTGCACTTCTTCGGCGTCTTTTAATACTGTGTAAATAGTTTTTGAATCATTAATAATTACCTGGTTTGCAATATCTAATTTATATTTGGCTCCTTTAATCCATATTTTGCCTTTTTGTACATCTTTGGTTTTTGCAACTTTATTTTCAGCTAGAATAATGAATTCAGAAACAATTGTTTTGTATTGTTTTGTTTTTACACTTAACTCATCTAATATTTTTTTTGCTTTGTTATCAATTTTAGACGTCTGATTTTGACCATTAGATGTTATTGCTGAAAAGAATAAAATGGTGACAAGTAATTTTCTTAAAACAGTTTTCATTTAATTTTTAAATTTTAATTTCAGTTACTTTGATAAAGAAATTGCTGAATGGTTTAATTTGAAATATCAAAGGTCTTGCCAAATTAACTATAAAATTTTAAATCAAATTCTTTTCTTGTAAAAATTCTTCTAACGATTGTTCAGTTGGGAAGAGCACCTGCCTGGCTTTACTTCCCTCATTTGGTCCAACAATGCCAGCAGCTTCTAGTTGATCTACAATTCTTCCAGCTCTGTTGTATCCAAGTTTTAATCTTCGTTGTATTAGTGATGTTGACCCTTGTTGATGTTGAACAATAATTCTTGCAGCTTCAACAAAATACTGGTCTCGTTGAGATAAGTCAATTTCTTCTTTCTTTTCTCCTGCCTCTTCACCAGAAAATTCAGGCAATTCGTAAGCATGCGGATAGCTTCTTTGCTTGCCAATAAATTCTGCAATTCTCTCTACTTCTGGCGTATCTACAAAAGCACATTGAATTCTTATTAAATCATTTCCTGTTGACAAAAGCATGTCGCCTCGTCCAATTAACTGGTCAGCTCCTGAGCCGTCTAATATGGTTCTACTGTCTATTTTAGAACTTACTCTAAATGCAATTCTTGCTGGAAAATTTGCTTTTATAGTTCCTGTTATAATATTTACGGATGGCCTTTGCGTTGCAATTACCAAATGTATACCTATTGCTCTTGCCAATTGCGCCAAACGTGCTATAGGCATTTCTACTTCTTTTCCTGCGGTCATAATTAAGTCGGCAAATTCATCCACCACCAATACTATATATGGCAAATACCTGTGGCCTTCTTTTGGATTTAATCTTCTAGAAATAAATTTAACATTGTATTCTTTTAAATTCCTTACTTGTGCATCTTTTAGCAATTCATACCTGTTGTCCATTTCTATACACAAGGAGTTAAGTGTATAAATTACTTTTTTTGTATCGGTAATAATTGCTTCGGAAGAATCGGGAAGTTTTGCTAAAAAATGTTTTTCAATTATGTTGAATAAAGTGAGTTCTACTTTTTTTGGATCCACCAAAACAAATTTAATTTGCGAAGGATGTTTTTTAAACAACAGAGAAACCAAAATGGCATTAAGTCCTACTGATTTTCCTTGCCCTGTAGCACCAGCCATTAATAAATGCGGCATTTTGGCAAGGTCGGCAATAAATATTTCGTTAGAAATTGTTTTCCCTAAAGCAATGGGCAATTCAAAATCTGTTTTCTGAAATTTTTCGGAGGCAATGATAGACCTCATCGAAACAATTTCGGGTTTTTGATTGGGAACTTCTATACCAATTGTTCCTTTGCCTGGAATAGGTGCAATAATCCTTATGCCAAGTGCAGAAAGGCTCAGAGCAATATCGTCTTCTAGGTTTTTAATTTTTGAAATTCTAACACCAGGAGCAGGATTTATTTCATATAGAGTTACCGTTGGCCCAATGGTTGCAGAAATTTTTGAAATCTCTATGGAATAATTTTTAAGCGTTTCAATAATTCTATCCTTGTTTAGGGTAAGCTCTTCGTTGTTTATCACAATATTATCAGAGCCTCTTATGTCTAGCAGTGTTACTGGCGGATATTCGTAATTAGACAAATCTAGTTTAGGATCATATTCGCCTAACTCCTCTAATAATGTAGGAATTGAAACTATTTTTTGTGTATCAAATTCATCAATTACAGGAATACTATTGTCCTCTATACTTTCTACCTTTTCTATAATTGTTTCAATCTTTTGTGGTTCAATTTCAAAAACAACTTCTTCATTAATTTCTACTTTTTCGTTGTTGGAATTCGTAATTTCCAATTGCACCTTTTCTGTTTTAATTGAATTTTCAACGCTTGACTTTTCGTTTGCTTTCTTTTTTAGCAGAGAAGGTTCGTTTGGATTTTTTAAGTTGCTAAATCTATCATTTTCACTTGTTGCTTTTTCATGCATTAATTCAATTTCATTTTCTACATTCTCATTTTTTTCATCTTCAAAAATTTCCTCTTTACTAGTTTTGTTTTTGCTAGGAATAAATTTTTGAAATACTGATTTTTGAAATAAATGGTTAAAATAAAATATTAAGGCAATAGATACAATAGCAATTAGCGCTATAGCTGTTCCAATGTTTCCAATTGTTGCAATTAGCCACGTTGACGTTTGAAGCCCAACAACGCCGCCTAAATAAAAATAATTTTCTTTGAAAATATATCCCAAAGAAATAGAAGTTAGAATCATAACTATCAAACTGTTTAATATCAACTTAGAAATAGGAATGAGAGTTTTATTGAAAAGCAATTTAAATCCAATTACAAAAAATATGATAATCCAAATAAAAGCGCCAATTCCAAAACCGTTAGTAATAAAACTATGCGATAGCATGGCACCTATTTTTCCCAACCAATTTTCTATTTTAATTTCTGAGGAGGACAATAAACTCCAAAAACCGCTTAATACTTTATCTTGGTCTTTTTGCCAAGTGAAGAAAAATGAAAAAAATGCGATAAATAGATAGACAGAAAATGTAAGAAAAATTATACCAAGAGATCGCTTAAATTTTTGGTTGGCAAAAAAATTAACTAATCCACTTGCATTTTTATTTTTTTGATTCTCAACGTTTGAGTTTATTGCATTAACGTCTTCTTTAGCTGAAGTTTTGTCCCCAACTTCAGTATCTTTTTTATTGTTTTTAAATTCGTTAGACATTCATCCAATTTTCTACAAAACTAATTTCTAAATACAATGTACGGTCTTTTTTTTAATTTAAGGATTAACAACTGATGGTTGAAAAAATTGTTTTGTT
>JBAXQC010000077.1:0-12422 GCA_037131955.1 Bacteroidota bacterium | reverse complement strand
AAAAAAGTAAATGGGGTTTGGGGCAAGGCCCCGCGATATGAAATAACAATTGATACTTTGCGAACTAAATGGATAAACCAAACGAATTAAATTCAGGATGCTGCAAGAATTTTTTTTGCTTCTTCAAGCATAGAAGCAGAATCAGAATTTAGTTTGGGATATTGCAAATCCAATTCCAGCAACGTATCTTTTAACACCCTTGCAATTATTGCTCGTGCATACCATTTATCGTCGGCGGGAATAACATACCAAGGCGATTTTTTTTGTGAAGTGTTTTGAATGGCTTCCTCGTATGCTTTCATGTATAAGTCCCATTGACTTCTGGTTTTTAAATCACCCAGCTGAAACTTCCAGTTTTTATTTGGATCATTTATTCTTTCTAATAATCGTTTTTTTTGCTCTTCTTTTGAAATGTTTAAAAAGAATTTTAATACAATAGTTCCTGTATCTACTAATTGCGATTCAAAGCTGCTGATTCGTTGGTAGCGTTCTTTCCAAAAATCTTTGGTAATATCGCTAACATTAAAAATACCGGGCATATTTTCGTTTAAAATAAATTCGGGATTTACTTTACAAGCCAAAACAAACTCGTAATGAGACCTGTTGTGAATGCCAAACTTCCCCTTTTCTGGAGCGGCAATATAGTGTCTCCATAAAAAATCGTGTTTATATTCTTGTTCTGTTGGTGGTTTAAAAGAGAAAACTTCGCAGCCTTGTGGATTTATTCCTGTAGCAATATTTTTTATTGCACCGTCTTTCCCTGCAGCATCCATAGCCTGAAAAATTAGCAAAATGGAGTGGCGTTTACTGGCAAAAAATAGCTGTTGAAGTTTTTGAATTTCTTCGATGTCTTTTTGTAGTATCTCTTTTAAGTCTTGTTTTTCTATAGCATCGCTTGTAGCAATTGTTTTATAATCTTTGAGTTTAAAACTCGTGCCTTGCGTAATGCAGTATTTAGATGTGTTCATTGTATAAAGTTAGAAATGTTTTTTGCAGCTTTGCAGTATAAAGATAATTTAAACATCTTGACTTAATATATCTCATAATCAAAAGAATAATTGTAGCTATTGTATAAAAATAAATAGAGGTTAAAATTTTATTATTACATTGTCAGGATGAGAATTTTATCAGTTCAAGCGCTTAGAGGTGCAAATTTTTGGAGCACTATCAACACTAAATTAATTCAGGTTAGGCTTGAAATTGATTGTGATGTATACAATGACAAAAAAAGTTTAGCTCTGCTAAACAAGATTAATTTTTTAACTATTGACTTTCAAAAGGAAATTGAAGCTACAAAAACAACCGAGGAATTGTTTGCAAAAATATGCCTTTGTTTGCAAAGTTCAGCCCATTTTAGAGTAGAGTTTTTTGCAGTAAAAAAAACAATTTATCCAACTATTTATAATGTTGTATTTGAATATGCTTACGAGGAGGCAGGCATTTCAGCAGCTTATGCTGCACAAAAAATAATACAACATTTAATACAAAAAAAATCGCTTGATTACGAATTAGAAATCAACCAGATTAAAAAAATAATCAGTGCAGTTAAGCCCAATGAAACAATAAGTAATTTACTCCATCAGGCAAAGCAAAAAAACATTCCTGTTCTTTTGCCCAGCAATCAAAATAAGTTACAATTTGGCTATGGCAAAAATGGACTTGAGTTAAACAACACAATAGATGCAAATTCTATTTTGAGCTTGTTTTCAGAGAATAGAGAGTGGAGAATTCCAATAATTGCCATAACTGGTAGCAATGGCAAAACAACCACAACAAGACTTATTGCACATATTGTTACACTGAGCAATGCAAAGGTTGGATTTACAACAAGTGATGGAATTTATGTTGATGGAAAAATGATAGACGAAGGAGATACAACAGGACCCATTAGTGCAGCAACTGTTTTAAGGAACAAGGAAGTTGAATGTGCAGTATTAGAAACTGCAAGAGGTGGTATTGTTAGAGCAGGCTTAGGGTTTGATGCATGCGACATTGCTGTGGTAACAAATGTTCAGGACGATCATTTAGGTATTTCGGACATTGAAACGTTGGAAGATTTGGCCAAGGTAAAAGGTGTTGTTGTAAACTCGGTAAAGAAAAATGGTGTGGCAATTTTAAATGCTGATAATATCTATACAAAAAAGTTGGGAGAACAAGCCAGTTGCAAAGTTTCGTGGTTTAGTTTAGATAAAAACAATTCTGTTTTTAAAAATAAAAAATACAACGGTAATGCATTTGCGTTTATCAACAACAATAAAATTAGTGTTCAAAAAGGAGAAGATAGAATTATTGAAATAGATTTGGCTGATGTTCCAATTACTTTTAATGGAACCTTAAAATTCATGACCGAAAATGTTTTGGCAGCCACGCTAGCATGCTATAATTATGGTATTGAAATAGGTACTATTTTAAATGGATTAAAAAGTTTTTTTCCATCTGCGGAGCAAACTCCCGGAAGAATGAATATTATTGAATTTAAAAAATGCAAAGTTTTAATTGACTTTGCACATAACATTGATGGATTTATTGGCATTAGAGATTTTTTAAAATCCATAGATTCAAAAAATAAAGTTGGAATTATAGTTGGTACTGGCGATAGAAAAGATTCGGATGTTATAGAATTAGGAAAAATATCTGCTCAAATGTTTGATCATATTTTAATTCATCAAGTAAAATTTTTGAGAGGAAAAACAGCAATTGAACTTATAGATTTATTAGTGCAAGGAATTAACTCAGAAAATTCAGGTACTACTTGGGAGAGAGTAGCAGATGATGTAGAACCTTTAAAATATGCATTAAGCAAAGCAAAAGAAGGAAGTTTTATTTGTGCATTAAGCGATGTGTTAGATAAACCAATTGAATTAGTAAGTGAGTATAAAAAAGAATTTTAATTTTGTATGTACTAAATTAAAATGCAAGAGCTCGATAATTTTTATCTAAAATACAATGAGCCAGTAAGGAGTTGTTTGTTGACTCTGAAAGAAATTATTCTAAAACAAGATTCATTGCTTAGTTCGGAATGGAAGTTTGGAATGCCATTTTTTTACTACAATGGAAAGATGTTTTGCTATTTATGGTTTCATAAAAAATACAAACAACCGTATATTGGTATTATAGAAGGCCACAGGTTAAATCATCAGGATTTGATTGCAGAAAATCGTTCAAGAATTAAAATATTTTTAATCAATCCAGCCGAGGATATTCCAATTACAAAAGTTCAAGAAATATTAAACAGTGCAATTGAACTCTACAGGCAATAAAATTATTTATCATTTAAAATTATTGGAACAGATTTTCCGCCACCCATAATTATAACTTTTGCATTGGGAGATGTAGCAATTTCTTTGTTTGCTTTTATCATTTCGTACTGCAATTGTTTATCGCTAAGTCCTGTGCTTAATATTTTTTGATAGTCGGCAATACCTTGTGCTTCCACTCTTTTTCTTTCGGCTTCTTGTTTTTCTTTTTGCAACACAAATTGCATTTTTTGTGCATCTTGTTCAGCATTTATCTTCGATTCTATTGAAGCTTTTACTGATGTAGGGAGTGTTATATTTCTTATTAACAGTTGCTCTAAGATTATTCCTCTTTTTTTAAAATCTTTTTCAATAGAAGCAAATATTTTAGATTGAAACTCGTCTCGTTTGCTAGAGTACAAAGCAACCGCATCATAATAAACTGCGTTGTCTCTAATTTTTGTTCTTGTAATTGGTCTTACCACAACACTTTTATAATCAACACCAATTTCACTCAAAATTTTTGGCGCTTCACTAGGGATTACTTTGTATAGAATAGTTAAATCTATTATTACCTCTAGACCATCTGCTGTAAGCACTCTAATGGCATCATCTCCTACCTGATCACCTTCGTCGTGAACACTTGACATGGTATAATTTAATGTTTTTATGTCAAAGATTTTTACTTCAACCAAAGGGTTAATAAAATTTAAACCACTAACTAAAACTCTATCTTCAACTTTCCCAAAGAGAGTTTGCACTCCTAATTCTCCCGCACCAATTTGTTTAACTGTTGAAGTTGCAAAACCAAAAACAATTAATGCAATTCCTACAACGGTAAAAATAGATTTATACGGTTGAAGCTTGTAGAATTCTTTAACAAGTGGTTTGGATAGAATTATTAAAAGTAGACCAATGACAATTAAAAACATGTTTTTATTTTTTATAAAGGTAAGATAGATTATGAATTAAAAACACTTAAATAACTAAGAATAATTTATTCTTCAACTTCTTCAGTTTTTGGATGTCTTCTAGTGCCTTTATACATAGAGAATTTTCTTAATCTGCATTCTAATCCTCCATTTTCTAAAACAAATGTTTGCGTATGCTTTAGTCCCATATTTTTTAATCCTTCTAAGCTTCCACTAAAAATCCAAGCATCAAAATCTGGGAAACTTTTTTTAAGAGTATCGCCAATTTCTTTGTACAACACTTTTATTTCTTCTACTTCAATTCTTTCGCCATAAGGTGGATTTGTAATAATAGTACCACTTGGGAAAGGGTTTTCAAAGTTCTTAAAATTAGAAAGGTGTAATGTTATTTTGTTTTTCAGTCCTACTGATTCAATGTTCGCCAGTGCTCTACCGATAACTTTTACATCATTATCTAAACCTACTATTTCAGGCATGTTTTCAGTGTTTTCGAGCAGCAAGGCATCTTCTTTTATTTGTAGTAAAAGCTTTTCATTAAAATTTTTCCAATGCATAAAGCAATAATCACTTCTATACTTTCCGGGAGCAATATTGGCAACCAACATTCCAGCTTCTACTAATATAGAACCGGAACCACACATAATATCTACTAATGGAGATTTTCTGTCCCAATTGCTGAGCATTACTAAGCCAGATGCCAATGTTTCGTTTATAGGTGCAATACCTGCTTCTTTTTTATATCCTCTTTTAAACAGAGGCAATCCGGAAGAATCAAGTAGCACCGTACAATTATCTCTGTAAATATGAATGTTTATTTTTACTTGTGGGTCAAAGGTAGTAACATCTGGTCTTTTATTGAACTTCCTTCTAAACCTATCTACAATGGCATCTTTAGTTTTTTGGCTTACAAATAAACTGCTTTTAAATTCAGTTTGATTTGCAATAGAATCTATTGAAAAAGTTTTATCAACGTCAAAAATAGTTTCCCATTCTATGTTTGCAACACCATCGTATAACTCTTGTTGATTGTTGCAAACAAAGCTGCTTAACTCTACCAGAACTCTTATAGCCAATCTGCTTAAATGATTTATTTTGTAAACTGTCTCTATGTTCCCAAATCCTGCAACACCTCTGGTAATTGCAATGCAATCTGTTAATCCAAGATGTATGCACTCTTCTAGTAAAATTTGCTCTAGACCTTGAAGAGTTTTTACAACTATTTTTAAATTTTTTTCTTCCAACTTATTGTATTATTTTGTCAAAGGTAAATTAAAAAATTATGGAATACAGAAGATTAGGAAAATCAGGGCTTTTATTGAGTGAGTTATCATTGGGCTCATGGGTAACTTTTGGACATCAAGTAGGAGAAAACATTGCCGAAGATTGCATGAAATTGGCTTATGACAATGGAGTTAATTTTTTTGACAATGCCGAGGCTTATGCAAGTGGAAAATCTGAGGAAGTGATGGGTAAGGTATTAAAGAAAATGGGTTGGGATAGAACAAGTTATGTTGTTTCTACTAAAGTTTTTTGGGGAGGGAAACTACCCAACCAAATTGGATTAAGTAAAAAACACATCATTGAGGCCTGTAACAACTCTTTAAAAAGAATGCAGCAAGAATATGTTGACTTATTCTTTTGCCACAGACCCGATAAAAATACCCCAATAGAAGAAACTGTAAGAGCCATGCAAACATTGTTGGACCAAGGTAAAATTCTGTATTGGGGAACATCGGAATGGAGTGCACAAGAAATAATGGAAGCTTATTCTGTAGCCAGGCAATATGGATTAACGCCACCAACTATGGAACAACCTCAATACAATATGTTTAACAGGTATAGGGTGGAAGTAGAATATTCTAAATTGTATTCCGAAATAGGTTTAGGAACAACCATTTGGTCGCCATTGGCATCAGGTATCTTAAGTAACAGACACTTTAACGGAATTGCCAAAGATTCAAGGTTTGAATTGCCCAATATGGAATGGCTAAAAGAAAGGATTTTATCAGACGAAGGTCAGGCTAACTTACAAAAAGCAAGAATGTTAAACGATTTTGCCTTGGAATTAGGTATAAGTCTTCCGCAATTGGCGGTTGCTTGGTGCCTAAAGAACAAACACGTAAGTACTGTAATGCTTGGTGCATCAAAATTAGAACAACTAATGGAGACGATTAAATCCAATGAATATCAGCAAATTATTACCGCAGAAATTGAAAATAGGCTGGAAGAAATTCTACAGAACAAACCATTAAAACCACAATTCTAATGTTATTTAAAAATTAAATATTAGAAAATCATTAACAAAAACATACACAAAGTTGTAATGTTTTTAATATTTACACTATATTCGCAATTCCAAAAAAATATTTTTGTTGGTATGATTAAAAAAGTGGTGTTTCTTTTTATGTTTTTGCCAGGGTTAATGATGGCTCAGCAGTGGAAGAAACAAAAGCGTGAAATAATTTTAGGTATGGGTGCTGCCAACTTTTTAGGTGATTTAGGGGGAGCAGACCAAATTGGAACATATTTTTTAAAAGACATAGAATTTTCTCAAACAAAGTCTCACGTGCAGGCAGGATATAGATACAGATTTACACCTACTATTTCTGCAAAAGCATCATTTAGTTATGCAAGAGTTGCTGGAAGTGACAGACTTACTATAGAGCCTTCAAGAAGAAACAGAGATTTAGAATTTAGGTCAGATATTTGGGAGGTATCTGCTCAATTTGAGTACGCTCTTGTAGAAGAACATATAAAAGGACGTTACATTAGAGGAAAAACAAGATTTCCTGTAAATATTTATTTATTTGGGGGGATTGGTTTTCTGCATTTCAATCCGAAGTCCAGAGTAAACTTCCAAGGAGAATGGATTGCTTTGCAACCGCTGGGCACAGAAGGCCAAGGATTAGAAGATGGAGGTAAAAAATATTTACGCTATACAATGTGTATTCCTGTTGGAATTGGTTTTAAATACCCCATTACAAACCAGTGGCACATTGGTTTGGAATATGGTTTAAGGAAAACTTTCAGCGATTACATTGACGACGTTTCTGGTGTATATTACGATAGAGGAAAAATTAGGGATGCTAATGGTGAACAAGCTATGTACTTTGCCGACCCTGCATCCTATGGTACTCCCTATTCTCCTAAAAATCCAGCTTTCGATACTAAAAATGTAAAGTTTATAGAAGATCAAAATGGTGGCCTGAAAGATGTTGCCGGAGCAACTAACCCAGGTCAAAGAAGAGGCAACTCAAGTAAAGATGATTTTTATATGCTTGCCAACCTCTCTGTTTCATACAAGCTTATTAAAGGTTCAACCAAATCGAGGGTTAAATTCTAATTGTATTCTTCACTTAGTTTTTTATTTATTTCTAAAATTTGGGGGAAAATCAGTTCTTTTTCATCGTTTAAAATTACAATGTCCGAAAGCTCAGAGATTTTTTCTGGGGGCCATTGTTTCGCTATTCTAGAAAGTATTTCCTCTTTGGTGTTTCCATCTCGTTTTTTTATCCTCTCTACTCTCAACTCTAATGGAGAATGTACACTTAAAATTTTAGTGCAATCTTTGTAAGAACCCGACTCAAATAAAATTGCTGCTTCTTTTATTACGTAAGCTGCACTATAATTTGAGGCACAAAATTCTTGAAACTTATTCCTTACAAGCGGGTGAATTAATTGGTGAATTAAATTTAATTTCTCGTTGTCATTAAAAATTATTTCAGCCATTTTTAACTTATTAATTTTACCATTTTCTTCTAAAATAGTATTGCCTAAAATTTCTGTAACTGCACTTACTATTTCCAATTTATCGTATAATTTTTTGGCAGTTGTATCAGAATTAAAAATGGGAACTCCCAACAAGCTAAAACATTTAGCAATTGTTGTTTTGCCAGTTCCAATTCCACCTGTTAAACCAATAACTTTCATGCTATTTACGCTGTATAATATACTCTACTTTATCTGTCTGCATCCTACAATTTTTAACTTGTAATGGAAATTTCTCTAATTTTAGTTTTAACATTGATGTTTTTGAAAGGGAATCAATATTGCCAATTGATGCATTTACCGTAAACATAGACGGTGTAATAGATTTAAAAGAACTTAATCCAACGCTAAAAACAACTTTAACAGTATTGGGATATGTTTTGATTGAAAATCCTGCAGGAACATTTACAGTAGAAATTGGTATTTCTAATTCTGTTTCAGTAAATTTTTCTACGGGAATCTTAAAAGCAATTTTTTTTGCAGGAAGCTCTAATCCACTGTTAAAATTTGGAATCTTAAATTCAATAAAGCCTATAGCATCCTTACTCAAGTTATTTAAAGCAACATGTTCTGTTGTAATTGAATCAATTTTATTAATAACAGATGTTGGTCCTCTGATAACTATTTTTTTTGGAAAAAACTCAAGCTTTCCATTTATAGAATATTGCGGAGCAAAGGAATAGGAAATGCTTGGCACAACTTTCACAATTTTTTTTTCTTTGGCATCAAAATAAAAGGAAATTTGTTGGGGCAATATTTTTACGACCTTAATGCCAAACTCTGCAAACTGCTCCGAAACATAATTTAGTTGCTGTTCTAAATTTATAAGGTATTCGTCACTTTCAAAATTTCCTTTGCTTTTTTTTAAATGCCCCAAATCTATAACAACCTCTTTGGGAGTATTTTTAAAATTTAAACTATAGAGTGAAAACCCTACACCGTATACTTCTAAATCTAAACTATCTGGAAGTTTATAGCTCACCACCTTATCTGATGGAACATTTGCATAGAGCGCCTTTACTTTAATTTTATAGGTATACTCTTTAGAAAAAACTATCATTAGCCAAAATAAAATGCTAATGAAGAAACATGAAATAAATACCGATATTCTGGGGTTGAGCCTAAAATATTTTTTGATATTTACCATTTCACTTTTTCTGTTTTAGATAGCTTATTTTAACTAATTATAAAGCTAGGCAAATAATTGTATTGAAAATAGGTTAAGCTGTTTTTTTTGAATCTATGGCTTTTGTATTTTCTAAAGAAATAGAAGATTTTTCAAATTTTAATCTTACGTTGTTGGCAACTTCTAAGTCAATAGTTTGAGCATCTTCGTCTATTTCAATAATTTTTCCATGAAGACCTCCTATGGTAATTACTTTGTCTCCTTTTTTTAGAGATTCTCTAAATACTTTTTGCTCTTTTGTTTTTTTCATTTGAGGACGAATCATGAAAAAGTAAAAAACCACCACAATTAAAATTAGTGGTAAAAAGCTTGCGATTGGGTTTTGCTGCCCTCCAGCAGGTGGTGTCATTAAAATGACGTTTAAAAGGTTTGGTGTGTTCATTTTTAGTATAATTATTCTGCTAATACGTTTGCTTTTATTGATATTATTTTTGTTGCTGGAATACAATTGGTAACCAGTGTAATTGTTTTGGTTTGAAATCCAGATTTTCCGCTGCTATTAAATGCTACTTTTATTACACCTTCTTCTCCGGGCGCAATAGGTTCGGTTGGATAGTCGGGAACTGTGCAACCACAGCTGCCTCTGGCGTTTCCAATTATTAGATCTGCCTTTCCAGTGTTAGTAAATTTAAACTCGCAAGTTACTTTATCGCCCGATTTAATGTCTCCAAAATCATGTGTTTCTTTTTCAAATTTCACATCAGGCATTGGGCCGTTTGCTTTGCCATTGGCTGTGCTGGGGTTATTTACTACGTCGGTGTTCAATAAACCATCTTGGTTGGAATTTGAACTGCATGAAATAATTACTAAAGAAATACACAGTGCTAAAAGATGTTTCATTTTTTATTCTATTAATCCTCTTCCGGTTTTATTTATTTTTCCGTTTCGTTTAAAATCAATTACAAGTTTATCTAAAATTCCGTTAATAAATAGTTTGCTTTTGGGTGTGCTGTAGTCTTTAGATATATCAATGTATTCGTTTAGGCTTACTTTTAGTGGAATATTCTCAAAGTTGAGCATTTCCGAAATTGCCATTTGCATTAAAATTATATCCATTAAGGCAATTCTTTCCATTTCCCAATTTTCTGTTTTTTCGGAAATTAATTGAAGCAAATCTTTTTGATTGAGAACGGTTTTTCTGAACAGCTCAACAATAAATTTTCTGTCGTCTTCTTCGTCTCTGTATAATGCACTTAATGCCTCGTTTTCGTTGCTATGTTCGGTGAACGATTTTATTGTTTTTACCACTGCATGTCCGGCAATTAAAAAATCGTCTTGCCAGTAAATGTTTTTTTCTTCTAGGTAATAAATAAATGGTTCGTAGTTCAGTAAATATGTTTCTAAAATAAAGCACAAAAAGTCTTGTTCTTCTTTTAGTGAATATTCTAATTGCAGATAATTGCTGTATTCTTGGCTTGCAATAATTGCCCTGTAGATGTTTCTAACCAAATCTTGTTCAGAATTCCAAAGTACTTTTTTATTTCTGGTTTTTAATTTTAGTTCGTTGTTAATTCTAATGAACTCAATAATTTTTCCATCTACAAATTTCTTGTTCGGACTCAGGTCTTGGGCCGTAGGAATAAACTTTGTTTTTGCTTGTTCCAACTCTTTGTCAAGCATATCTGCAATTTCTGGAAAGAATGAAAGTAGGGTAATGTATAATTCGTTTACTTTTTCTATGGCGGTAAGCAATTCTTGTTCTCCTTTTTGAAGGTTATCGTTACCAGATTGGATAAAGGCGTATAAAGCGTGAAGAACTTTGATTCTTAAGTGACGTCGGTTTAGCATTAAAATATAATAAATATGCCGCAAAAATATTTCTGCGGCATTGTAATGTAATTTCTAGTATTAGTATGTAAGTTTTAATTTTCCAACTTCGGCAATTCTTTTTTCTGCTATTGCTTTTGCTGCCTCAATGGTTGGAATGTTTTGTGCTTTTGAAGATTTTAAAATATCTAAAGTAGTATCGTAGATATGTGTGGCTTGGTTCATAGCTCTCTCTCTATTGTAGCCATGCATTTCGGAATAAACATTTATTAATCCACCGGCATTAATTAAAAAGTCGGGTGCATACACTATTCCTTTTTCCATAACCATTCGTCCGTGCAAGTTTTCGTCTTCTAGCTGATTGTTTGCTGCGCCACTTATAATTGCACATTTTAATCTTTCTAATGAGGCAGTATTTATTGTAGCACCCAAGGCACACGGAGAATAAATATCAATGTCTAAATCTAGGCAAGCATCGCCAAGAACTACTTCTGATTTGTAGAGGTTAGCAACTTCTTTTAGTCTTTCTTGGTTGATGTCGTTTATGTAAACTATTGCTCCTTCCTCGGCAAGGAGTTTTACTAAATTTTCGCCAACGTGGCCAATACCTTGAACCAAAATTTTCTTTCCACTCAAGGAATCGTTTCCATAAACTTGGTGTGCAGATGCCTTCATTCCCATATACACTCCATAGGCTGTAACAGGCGAAGGATCGCCACCGCCACCATAAGATTCTGGCAAGCCGGTTACGTAATCTGTTTCCATCTTTACGTATTCCATCTCTTTTGTGCTAATACCAACATCTTCGGCAGTAATGTATTTTCCGCCTAAACTATTCACGAATTTGCCAAATCGCCTAATTAATGCTTCGGTTTTATGAATTTTTGAATCTCCAATAATTACTGCTTTTCCACCGCCTAAATTTAAGCCAGAGATGGCAGCTTTGTAGGTCATTCCTCTCGAAAGTCTCAGAACATCTTTTAGCGCTTCGCCTTCGTTGTTGTACATCCACATTCTTGTGCCGCCCAAAGCAGGTCCTAGAATAGTATTGTGTATTGCTATAATGGCTCTTAGGCCGGTTTCGTTGTCGTTGCAAAAAACCACTTGCTCGTGATTAAATAATGACATTTGGTTTATTACCGTAGAAGCAATCTCAGTTGGTTTTTCTATAACAATTGACATAATTTTAAAGTATATACAAAGCGAATTGTGCTTAATTTGGGCTCAAAAGTATGTTATTTTTTTAAAGCAACAAAACCAAAAAATTAGCCAAACTGTTAATGTTAAATTAATCCGCAGCAGTTGATTGATAATTGACAATTACTCCTTCACCAACTTTAGCATCACACTTCCATTAATTTTTGCAAAATAAATTCCTTTGCTGTAGTTGCTTAGGTTTATTTGTTTGCTCACTTTGTTGGTGTTATCACCAGCAAAAACAGCTATTTCTTGGCCTATTACATTGTACACTTCTACTCTCTGAATTGCTTTAGCATCTTTAAAAGTAAAAATACCAGTGCTTGGATTAGGATA
>JBAXQC010000076.1:0-12890 GCA_037131955.1 Bacteroidota bacterium | reverse complement strand
AGAAAAGTTTATTTAGGACAAAATTTTGAATTGAGAAAGTAACATTTTTTAGATAGACAACATTTTTCTAATTGCGCAGAAAACACAGAAAAAAGAAGTCCTCGTTAGCCAATCTGTTGCAATCGCAACAACACGAGAGACCGCCGTGGCGGTGCGGCTCACTAACTGCATAGCTCTTCCTCTAAAACGGGACCCCAACGAATAATAAAAAAAGCCCCGTACTTATAATAAAATACGGGGCTTTTGTATAGTTTAATTTATACTATTCTATTTTCTTTCTGTCAAAGTCAATAACAATTGGAGTTGCTATGCAAATAGAAGAATAAGTTCCAATAACAATTCCTACCAACAATGCAAAAGAGAAACCTCTAATTACTTCTCCCCCAAAAATAAAGATGGCAAGCAATACAAAGAAAATGGTAAGTGATGTATTAATAGTTCTACTTAAAGTTCCATTTAATGCATAATTGATAATTTTTGGAGTGTCTTGGCTTAACTTATCGTTCTTTTTATTTATTTCTAAGAATTCTCTAATTCTGTCAAACACCACAACAGTATCTGTCATGGAGTAGGCCATAACCGTTAGAATTGCTGCAATAAAATCTTGGTTAATTTCTAAAGAGAAAGGCAACAGTCCATTAAAAATAGAAAATACCGAAAGAATAATTAAAACGTCATGCACCAATGCAGCCACTGCACCCAATCCAAATTGCCATTTTTTAAATCTAATAAATATAAACACAAACATTAGTAAGCAAGAAAATAATATTGCCCACACCGAAGACGATTTAATGTCATCGGAAATATTCTGACCTACTTTTGTAGAAGACATTATTTCAATTTTTGTAGAGCCACCAACTCCTTCTAATCCCTTTAATAAAGTTTCTTCTACAATATTATCTGCATCGCCTGTTTGGTCTTCAATTTTATAAGCTGTTGTTATTTTTAACTGGTTGTTTTTTCCAAACGTTTTCACATCAGGTGCTTGAGCAAAAGGTACTGCTAATTTTTCACGAGCTTCTTGTGCTTGAATGTCTTTGTCGAATCTTACAATGTAGCTCCTTCCTCCTTTAAAGTCAACTCCAAGGTTTAAACCTTTTTGAGAAAAAGCAATCATTCCAATGGTAATGGTAATTCCAGAAATGATGTAATACAATTTTCTTTTACCAACAAAATTGATGTTTAAGTTTTTAAACAAGTTTGCTGTTGCAGGAATAGAAAAAGCTATAGACTGATTTTTTTCTAACATCCATTCAAAAATTAATCTCGAAATAAACAAGGCAGAAAACAATGAAGTTAAAATACCAATAATTAGGGTTGTTGCAAATCCTTGAATAGGACCTGTTCCAAAAATGTAAAGTATGATACCCAAAATTAATGTGGTTAAGTTGGAGTCGATAATAGAAGACAAAGCATTTTTAAATCCTTCTCTTACGGCCATTTTTAAGCTGTTTCCATCGGCAAGTTCTTCTCTTATTCTCTCAAAAATTAAAATGTTGGCATCAACAGATAAACCAATGGTAAGAACTATACCAGCAATACCAGGGAGTGTAAGCACTGCTCCAAGAGAAGTTAATATTCCCATAATAAAAAAGATGTTTGCCACCAAAGCAACATCGGCCACCCAACCTGCTTTGTTGTAATAAACTCCCATGTAAAGCATAATTAAAATTACTGCTATTACAAATGAAATAAATCCTGCCGAAATTGCTTCTTTTCCTAATGAAGGACCAACCACATCCTCTTGCACAATTCTTGCACGTGCAGGCAATTTACCCGCTTTAAGAATGTTGGCTAAATCTTTTGCTTCGTTAATAGAAAAATTTCCAGTAATTGATGAACGACCACCGCTAATTTCTGCTTGCACTGTAGGGAAAGAGTACACATAATCGTCCAAAACAATTGCAACACTTTTACCAATGTTTTCGGCTGTTAATCTTTTCCACAATTGAGCGCCTTCGGCGTTCATTGCCATAGAAACTTCTGCTTTAGAAGAATTTTGAGCAAAATCTCCACTTGCATCTGTAATTACATTACCTTCTAGTGGTGCTTTGCCGTCTCTGCTTGTAATTTTTATAGCTACTAATTGCAAAAATTTACCTTCTTTGTCAAATGCCTTAACTGTCCAAAGTAATTTTAAATTTCTTGGAAGCAATGATTTAACTTGAGGCATTCTAAAAATTTTGCTTATTTGAGCAGTATCTGCAACAGCAGCAACTCCTACTACTGGTCCATCGGTAGGGTAATAACCGTTATCTCTTCTTACTACCGAAGGAGATAAAATATCGAACAATGGATTTTCTTCTTTGGCTTTTACTTTAGATGAATCTTTTTTGGCAGTGGCCGAATCATTTTTTGCCATATCCAATGAAGCTCCTTTTGCATCGTCTGCTTTTTTAACAGAATCAGCATTTGCTTTTTGAGCAACAGGTGTTAAATCGGCAGTTTTAGTGGCACTAGAATCTACTGCTGAAAGAGTATCGGTTTTTAATCCTTTCTTAATTGATACCAATCTTTTATTTACCTCAACCAAGGCAGGTTGAATATCCTTGTTGTCAAACGTTTCCCAAAATTCTAAATTCGCAGTACCTTGTAATAGTTTTCTAACTCTCTCTTTGTCTTTTACGCCTGGCAATTCAATTAATATTCTACCAGTGTTTCCTAGTTTTTGAATGTTGGGTTGAGTAACACCAAATTTATCAATACGGGTTCTTAAAATATTAAATGAACGGTCAATTGCATCATTGGCTTCTTTGGTTATCACCGCCAAAACTTCTTCGTTAGTTGATTCGTATTTAATTTTTTCTTTTAACTCTAAAGTGTTAAATATAGAGGACAAACGAATGTTTGGATCTATTTTTTTGTACTCGTCGAAAAACAAGGCCACAAATTCTTTTTGGCTGTTTTTTTGAGCAACTACAGCATTGTCTACTGCTTTGTTAAAGTTGGCATCTTTAGAGTTATTACTCATAGAACGAATGATGTCTGATTCTGCAATCTCCATAATTACGTTCATTCCTCCTCTTAAATCCAAACCTAAGTTCAGCTCTTTTTCCTTACACTCTCTGTAAGTGTAATTCTTTAAAAGAATATTATAAACTCCAACAGAAGAAATACTATCTAAATATCTCTTCTCAAATGCTGCATAAGAACTGTCTGCATTTATTTGACCTGCAGCCGTTGATTTTTTTAACTTCTCTAATTTTGTACTAGCATATTCGTCTGCTTTGTTTTCTACTCTGCCTGTAATCCAAGTAAATGACAACTGAAAAATACATACCACTGCAAGGGCAATGGCAAAAAACTTGATGGCACCTTTGTTCTGCATATCTCTTCCTTTAAAATCTTTTGGTTATTTGTTTATTCTGTTTAAATTGGTTTAAAAAAGTCCGCAAATATAGCAAAGGGATTGAAATTTGAGTTTTATTATTCATTTTTTACGAAAGTTTTATTCGTCAAATTTGATTTTTAACTGATTTAAACTCTAAAATAATATTGTAATACATTGTTTAATAGATATTTATGTATTTGTTATTAGATTTTAATATTTTTAAACAAGTAAAATTGCTTTTTGTAATAGTAATACTATATTTTTGCGGCAATTATAAATATTAAGTATTTCATGAAGGATCATTTTCAGTTTTTATTTTTAGAAGTATTTGCATTACTTTACTCAAACATTTTACTGTAAATAATGCTTTTTTACACCAACACAATTATTAATTAAATAGGAATGGCACAAGCAGGAAAATCTTATGGCGCAAGTTCTTTAAAAAGACTGTTTTCATTAATAAATGTAGATAAAAAAGAAATTTTTTACATTTATTTTTACGCAATTTTTGGGGGTATAATTGCACTTTCTCTGCCTTTGGGAGTGCAAGCGATTATTGGGATTATTTCTTCTCAACAAGTTTCTACTTCATGGTTTGTGCTAATTATATTAATTATTCTGGGATTATCATTTAGTGGAATTTTAAAAATCTTGCAACAATCGATAATTGAAATTCTACAACAAAAATTATTTGCACGAGCAGCATTTGAATTTGCTTACAGAATTCCCCGTTTTAAAATGGATTTATTGCATAAGTTTTATCCACCAGAATTGGTAAACAGATTCTTTGATGTATTAAACATTCAAAAAGGTTTAGAAAAAGTTGTGTTAGATTTTACTACTGCTGGTGTGCAAGTGTTTTTTAGCTTACTTATACTTGCTTTTTATCATCCACTTTTTGTTTTTTTTGGATTTATATTTCTTTCACTTCTAGTAGTGTTGTTTAGATTAACATTTAATCCGGGCGTAGATACAAGTATTGCTGCAAGTAACGAAAAATACGAAATGGCGGCTTGGCTCGAAGAACTTGCCAGAACAATGGGTACCTTTAAACTTTCGGGCAGCGACGATTTGGCTCTAAACAAAACAAACGACATTGTTAATAAATACATTTCGGCCAGACAAAATCATTTTAGAATAATAAAGACACAATTGCGTGCCGAAGTGATTTTTAAAATAGTAATCACAGCCACTTTTTTAGTTTTAGGCGGTATCTTAGTTGTAGATAAACAATTGAACATAGGACAATTTGTAGCGGCCGAAATAATTGTTATTTCATTAACTGCAGCCGTTGAAAAGGCAGTATATAGCATGTCTACAGTATTTGATACTCTTACTGCGTTAGAAAAAGTAGGTTACGTTACAGACATTCCTATAGATAACGACAAGGGTGTTGATTTTACAAAAGTTGATTGCAGCCAAGGAGTAAAAATATCGGTAAAAAATTTAGGCTATAATTTTACCGGCCAAACAAAATTTTCCTTAAATGGGGTAAGCTTTGAATTAGAGCGTGGAGAAAAGATTTGCATTTCTGGTTTGCATGGTTCAGGAAAATCTACATTGATAGATTTACTCTGTGGATTTTACGAAAGTTTTGAAGGAGAATTATCATTCAATGATATACCTGTTAGAAATATAAAAATGACATCCTTGCAAAAAGTTATAGGTGATAATTTGTCCCAGCAAGATATTTTTAAGGCGTCTCTAAAAGATAATTTAACAATGGGCAAAGATGTGGATATGACTAAACTTGTAGAGGTGTGTAACACGTTTGGGTTAATGGATTTTATTAAACAAACAGAAAAAGGATTTGAAACGATGATGGATCCAGAAGGAAGAAAGTTTCCAAGAACAGTGTTAAGCAAAATTATCTTAGCAAGAAGTATTATTAAAGAACCTAAGGTATTAATACTTGATGATTTCCTTACCAATTTAGAAGGAGAAGATAAAGAAAAAATAACCAATTGGTTGTTTTCAGAAGAACACAGGTGGACCATAGTTGTATCGAGCAACGATAGTTTCTTGGCAAAAAAATGTGACAAAGTTTTGATTATGGAAAATGGAAAAGAAGTGTTTGAAGACACTTTTGAGAATGTGATGAAACAAGAAAAATATAAATCTATTTTTTATTAAAGACATGTTAAGGATTTCAGAAAATAGAATACCATCCAACATTGAAAAAGAATATTCGGCATTTGAGAAATTTAAAAATCCTTTTATTAGGCAATCCTATATAAAAGTATTTAGAGTTGCATTGGCAATTTCCTTTATCGTATTTTTCTTGCCGTGGACACAAACCATTAAAAGCAGGGGCGATTTAACTACACTGCGCCCCGAACACCGGCCACAAACTATACATTCTACCATAGCTGGAAGAATAGAAAAATGGTATGTTAGAGAAGGACAGCAAATTAAAAAAGGAGATACAATTGTATACCTTTCGGAAATTAAATCAGAATACTTTGATCCTGAATTATTAATAAGAACCCAAGAACAAATTGTTGCAAAACAAGGCTCCAAAGAAAGTTACGGTTCTAAGGTGGACGCACTAAACAGGCAAATTAAAGCCTTGGAGTTAAATTTGATAAATAAAACAGAACAAGCCAAAAATAAAATTAAACAAAGTGTTTTAAAAGTTACTTCGGACAGTATAGATTTTGAAGCATCAAAAATTAATAACGAAGTGGCAAAAAACCAATTGGCTCGTCAAGAAGAATTGTATAAAAAAGGATTACGTTCGCTTACAGAATTAGAAACAAGACGATTAAAATACCAAGAAACATTTGCAAAATTAATTAGTCAAGAAAACAAATTATTGGTGAGTAGAAACGAATTATTAAATGCAAGAATAGAGCTCAACTCCATAAGAAATGACTTCGCAGATAAAATGGCAAAGTCAAATTCGGATAGGTTCAGCGCCACTTCGGACCAATTTGATGCTGATGCAACAGTGTCTAAATTAAAAAATCAATATTCTAATTACAAAGTAAGAAGTGGTTTTTATTTTATAACCGCACCACAAGATTGCTTTATTACCAAAGCAATTACCAATGGAATTGGAGAAACTGTAAAAGAAGGTGAAAACATTGTTGAAATTATGCCCGCAAATATTGAGTTGGCAGTTGAGATGTACGTTGAACCTTTTGACCTTCCATTGGTGCAATTGGACGAAAAAGTAAGAATAGAATTTGATGGATGGCCCACAATAATTTTCTCAGGCTGGCCCGATTTATCATTTGGAACTTTTGGTGGAAAAATTGTAGGAGTAGACAACAACATTTCATCCAATGGCAAATTTAGAATTTTAGTTGGCGAAGACAAGACAGATAGACCTTGGCCAAAACAATTAAAAATAGGAAGTGGATGTAACGGCTTAGCCTTGCTGAACGATGTACCTATTTGGTGGGAAACATGGCGTCAAATAAATTCTTTTCCGGCCAATTATTATGTGCCAAAAGAAATGAATGCAAAAAAATCCACAAAAGAAAAACCTAACAAAGAAAAATCTAAATAGTGAAATTGTTTACCTTTAAAATATTTGTTTCAATTTTTAGATTTTGCTTATTGCTAGTTGTTATAATGTTATGTCAATCAACAACAAAAGCACAAAGTATTTTATCATCGGCAAATAAAACCATCACACAAAAACAGTTTTTTGAACTTATTATAAAATATCATCCGGTTGCCAAACAATCGTCTTTGCTTACTGAAAGAGGAAAAAAAATAATTCAACAATCCAAAGGTGCTTTTGACCCACAATTTTACACCTATTTTGATGAAAAATATTTTTCTTCAAAAAACTATTACAGTCTTTGGGACGGTGGACTTAAAGTATCTACAAGAGTTGGAATTGATTTAAAAGCAGGTTATCAAACAAGCAACGGATTGTATTTAAATCCCGAAGAAATAACACCAGCCAATGGCTTAAATTATATTGGAGCATCCGTACCATTAGCTCAAGGTTTATTAATTGATAGCAGAAGAGCAGCCTTGCAACAAGCCAAAATATTTAGCAAAAGCTTAGAGGCAGAAAGAATTATGATGTTGAACGATTTGTTGTTTGATGCTGCAAAAAGCTATTGGCAATGGGTAGAATCGTATGGACAGCTAATTGTGTTTCAAAAATCATTAAATGTTGCACAGATAAGATTTGATGCCGTAAAAAGTAATTTGCAAAATGGAGAATCACCTTCCATTGATACGGTGGAAGCACTTATTCAATTGCAATCCTTAGAATTAAACTATCAAAAATCATTTTTAGAATTTAAAAACTCCGGCCTAATTGTTTCAAATTATTTATGGTATGAAAACGATCAACCCATGGCGATGGATAGTTTATTAAGACCTTCTATTATTGATTCATTACCCAGCATTCAACTTGAAATTCCTGTTAGTACAATTAAAAAAAATCTTGCCGAAATAATAAAAAATCATCCTTCGGTATTGGAATATACTTACAAAATAAAATCAGCACAAGTAGATAAGAATTTTTACACCAATAAATTACTGCCAAAAATTAATTTCAATTATAATTTGTTGAATAAAGGAGTAGGAATAAGTCAAGAAAATTTAAATAACTCCTATTTAAACAACAACTACAAGTTTGGATTAGAATTGGGCATGCCACTTTTTCTGAGAACAGAAAGAGCAAATTTGGGTTTAGCAAAAATTAAAATTAAAGAAGCCAATTATAACCTCAATTTAAAAGAATTAGAAATTGAAAACAAAATAAATGCATACATCAACGAGTTAAGTACCTTAGAAAAACAGTTGATTTTATTTGATAAAACAATTAGCAACTACCAGCGAATGCTTTTTGCCGAGGAAGAAAGATTTGTGCAAGGAGAAAGCTCTATCTTTTTAATTAATAACCGACAAATGAAACTGGTAGAAGCCGAAAATAAATTGGTAGAATTAAAATCAAAATATTACAAAACCATTGCGGCACTTAGCTGGGCCTGTGCACAACTAAACTAAATAATTATGATACTACTACACATCCACGCAAATTCTATTGAGCAAGCCGATAAAATTGCACACAAATTAATAGAAGAAAAATTGGTGTATAAAATTTATCAATTAGAAAACTACTTCGAATTTAATAGCAAATACGTCAACGCAGAAATTGAAAAATGTGTTATTTTACAAGCTCCAACAAAATCGTTGCTGTTTAATGAAATTGAAAAAATGATAGAAGAAATTTGTGGCGATGATGTTCCATTGTTTTATGGTGTGCCAATGACTAATTTCTGCAATGCCCACCACGATAAAATTATAAATGCCACCGAAAAAAGATAGTTATGCAAATACATTTTAAAGTAAAGCTAAACGAAAAATATTATTTAAGAGACCCAGAAACATCAAGAATTGGAAGAAAAATAATTTTTAGTTCAGTAGAATTAATTGAAAAATTAGGCATTGAAGCCTTTACCTTTAAAAAACTTGCTGGTGAAATAAACACCACAGAAGCAACTATTTACAGGTATTTCGAGAACAAGCACAATTTATTGGTGTACCTTACTTCTTGGTATTGGGCAATGCTAGAATTTCAGATAGACTATTCTACAGCCAACATAAACGATGCTAACTTAAAACTAACAAAGGTTATAGAAGTGCTTTTAAATAACATCAAAGACAATACAACTACAGAAAATTTTAACGAAGAATTATTAAGAAAAATAATTATTTCTGAGTCATCAAAATCCTACCTCACCAAAGATGTTGACAAAGAAAACAAAGAAGGATTTTTTTATTATTATAAAAGCTTGTGCAAAAAAATTGCAAGTATTTTATTAGAGATAAATCCAAACTACAAATACCCAAGAGCACTTGCAATTAGCTTAATAGAAAACACATACAATCAATTGTATTTTGCAGATCATTTGCCCTCACTTACTGATTTAAATTCAGAAAAAAAAGACCTTACTATAATTTCCGGATTCTTAGAAACGATGGTAATTGGCAGTTTGAAGGGGTGAGAAGGAAAGAATTAGTTCTTTATAATTTTCTTTGAATAGACATTTACGTTATTATAAACTTTAATATAATAAAGTCCACTTGAAATTTTTGGAAATACTAATTGGTTTTCAAATTCTCCTTCATTGATTAATTTTCCATCTGTTGCAAATAAAACATAATAATACTTTCCTAAAATTTCTAATCTATCCGAGAAAACATTTAAGTTGTTTTTTGCTTGTGCAAATTCATCTTCAATAATTGAAACAGGATTTAAATTATCAATCTGATGATTATTTGTTTGGAAATATCCAGGTTCAACATTTGGATATTTAAAAACAATCCACATTGCATCAGTATTAATTGCATTATAGTTTACAGATGTTGAAGAGCCTACAAAAACAATTCTATTTCTTTTATTCAAACACAGTGAAAATCCTTTTTCATCGCCAAGATTTCCATAAGTTGAGCTTGTAAATACAACTTCTCCTAACTCAGAACATCTATATTGCGAAACATCAAAACCACCCCCACCATAAGTATTTGTAAATCCTATAATACTAAGTTCTCCAGTAGATAATTGAATTAAATCGGAACCTTCTTCGGTGTTTTCACCAACCATCATTAAAGTATTCTGCAAATTCAAATTTTCACCGAAATGACAAAGCATAATTTCATGATTAAAACTACCATCAGAATTCGATATTTTTTTTACACCAACAGCAGCTAACTGACCTGCTGAAACTGATATTATTTTATTAAAGTAGCTCCCATCTATACTTTCATCAATAAACTTAAGTTCTTCATTACCATCAGTGGATATTTTATAAATTATATATTTTTCTATTGCTCCATTTTTAACCTTTCCAACACTGTAAATACTACCATTGTATACACAAACAGATTTTAAATATGTTTCATAATTTTCATTATTAAACTGATTTTCCCAAAGTACGTTACCAAGTGTGTCAACACAAACTATATATCCATTTCCATAGCTAGATGAATTAGAAAATGTATTTCCACACAACACTAATTTATTCTCTTCTAATTGCTTAATGTCATAAATAAAATCCCAATCCAATCCACCAATTTGTTTTGAGAAAATCAAATTTCCTGCAGCATCAATTTTATATAAGGTACCGTTATAATCTAAACTATCGTATGAATATCCACAAATAAACTTGTTTCCACTTGGCAGTTCTAAAGCACTATAAGCATAATTAATCTGGTTTATACCATAAGTATTTGACCAAACTTTGTTGCCCAATGAATCTAGTTTAATGGCATAAACTGAAGTGAAATATTCTCCAAAGCTACCTGTTGTTCCCACCATAAAAAAACCAGTATCATTTGTTGGTATTGCTTTATACATAACTTCATTTCCATTTCCTCCCAACAAAAAAACTTTGGCTGTATCTAAATCTAAACTCTTGGCAAAATTTCCAAAACCAAACAAAAAAAACACCACCATAAAATACCTCATAATGCCTTCCTCAATTTTATAAGTTTACTTAATAGACCTTTCATTTCATTTAGTTTAAGCATATTTGCTCCATCGCTAAGAGCAACACTTGGGTTGGGATGTGTTTCTATAAACAATCCATCTACACCTACTGCAATTCCAGCCTTGGCAATGGTTTCTATAAGGTGCGGCAAACCTCCCGTTACTCCTGAGTTTTGGTTGGGCTGCTGCAAGCTGTGTGTAACATCTAAAATTACAGGAACATTGTTCTTTTGCATAGTAGGAATTCCTCTGTAATCCACTACTAAATCAGAATAACCAAATGTAGTTCCTCGCTCGGTAAGCATAACTTTTTCGTTGCCAAAACCTTTTACTTTTTCTACTACAAATTGCATACTTTCTGGAGACAAGAATTGTCCCTTTTTAACGTTTACCACCTTTCCGCTCTCTGCTGCTGCTTGCAACAAATCTGTTTGTCGGCATAAAAAAGCAGGAATTTGAAGCACATCTACATACTTTGCGGCTATTGCGGCCTCTTCTGGCAAATGTATATCGCTAACAACTGCAACATTTAATTTTGATGACACATTCCCTAAAATTTCTAGTGCTTTTTCATCGCCAATTCCCATAAAAGAATTGCCTTTGCTTCTATTGGCTTTTCTATAAGAAGATTTAAAAACAAACGGTATTTCAAGTTCTGTTGTAATATCAATTAAAACTTTTGCGGTTTCAAAAATTAACTCTTCACTCTCTACAACACATGGACCTGCCAATAAAAAAAAATTTGTTGAAGTATAATTTTTTACGTTAGGAATATAAAACTCTTTTAAATCCATTCTATTTCTTTTTTTAATAATTGTTGAGTTTGTTGTTCCTTGCTATTTTCCTCTATCTTAAAATTATATTCCCACGATGCATGCAATGGCAAACTCATCAAAATTGACTCTATTCTGCCATTTGTTTCCAATCCAAACTTTGTTCCTTTGTCGTAAACTAAGTTAAATTCTACATATCTTCCTCTCCGCAGCAATTGCCAATTTTTTTGCGATTCAGAAAATTCTATGTTTTTTTTCTTACTAACGATAGGCAGGTACGAAGGAAGAAATGTTTTTCCTATTTCTAATACAAAAGCCAACAACTCTTCTTTTGTTTTCCCTGTGGAATCGGTATTTAATCTGTCAAAAAAAACTCCACCAATGCCTCTGGTTTCATTTCGGTGCGAAATAAAAAAGTAATCGTCTGCCCATTTTTTAAACTTTGGATAGAAATTAACATCGTGTTTATCGCAAGTACTTTTTAATGTCTTATGAAAATTTGAGGCATCATTTTTATCAATGTAAATTGGTGTTAAATCTATTCCACCGCCAAACCACCATACCCCATTGTCCATTTCAAAATACCTTATATTCATGTGTATTATGGGCACTAACGGACTAAAAGGATGAATCACTAGGCTAACTCCTGTAGCATAGAATTCACTTGGATGATGTGCAGTTTTAATTACTGAATGTTCTTTGTCTGAAACTAAAAAATCAGGAACTTTACCAAACACTGCAGAAAAATTAACTCCTCCTTTTTCAAAAACATTTCCCTGGCTAATAACCATGCTTTCTCCTCCTCCACCTTCTGCTCTTTCCCACAAATCAGATACAAATTTTTCTTTGCCGTCTTCTTGTTGTAATCCAATTGTAATTTCTTTTTGAATTTGGAGAAATTGCTCCTCTATGTATTTATTATTAAAAAATTTATTCATTGCTATTCCTCTATGATTAACTCAGAATTAAAAAATTTTAAGATGTACAATTCCGAATTTTCAAACCCACTTTCAGGACTTGTTTTTACAAAATTAAAACGACTGCTTACTCCATTCATTAAATTATTTTGTAGTCTATCTGCAAATATTTCTTTGTCTTTTCCATATATAGATAAAATATTAAATGCAAAATCAAATCCATTTAATGCAAATTTTGAAGGGTCTGTATTATATTGCTTTCTGTAGGATAATAAAAAAGGAAAATGTTTCTCCTCTCGCAAATCTGCATAGGAATTTGCTGGCAGATGCAAGTTCAAATCTTGCACCAATTCAACTTCTAAATTTTCGTAATTTGCCCATGGTTCCATGCCAAATAAAGTAATGTT
>JBAXQC010000075.1:0-13372 GCA_037131955.1 Bacteroidota bacterium | reverse complement strand
CCATGTTTGGTGCAAAGAATAATAAAATTGTTGTTGATGTAATCTTTGTCTTCGAGGTTTTTAATGTTGATGTATGCTTTTACTTTATCATCGGGTGTGATATTTATTAAATTTTGAATGGCTCTTCCTTTGGTGTTTTTTGCTCCTTCGGGGATATCGTAACCTCTGAGCCAGAAACATTTACCTTGTTCAGTAAAAAACAAAAGGTAGTTGTGGGTAGAAACAACAAATATGTGCTCTAGGAAGTCTTCGTCTCTAGTAGCAGAACCTAAAGAACCTTTGCCTCCTCTGTTTTGAACTCTGTATTCGCTAAGCGGTGTTCTTTTTATATAACCCATTCTAGAAATGGTAATTACAACTTCCTCGTCTTCAATTAAATCTTCCATACGGAAATTTTCGCCAGAGTAAACAATTTCTGTTTTTCTGCCATCGCCATATTTTTGTTTAATTTCTAACAATTCGTCTGTGATGATTTTCATTCTTAACTCTTCGTTATTTAACACTTCGTTTAAATGAGCAATTAATTTCATTAGCTCGTCGTGTTCTTTTTGAACTTTTTCAATTTCAAGCCCTGTTAAAGCTCTTAATCTCATTTCGAGGATTGCTTTTGCTTGAATTTCGCTCAATCCAAAACCAGACATTAAACCTTCTTTGGCAATATCTGGTGTTTGTGCCTCACGGATCAGTTTAATAATTGCATCAAGGTTGGCAATGGCAATTAAATATCCCTCTAATATATGAGCTCTTTTTTCTGCTTGAGCCAATTCGTATTTTGTTCTTCTAACTACTACTTCGTGGCGGTGTTCAACAAAATGACGGATTAAATCTTTCAGCGTTAACATCATTGGACGACCTTTAACCAACGCAATGTTATTTACTGAAAATGAAGTTTGTAGCTCAGTGTACTTATACAATTTGTTTAGTACTACATTGGCTAAAGCATCTCTTTTTATTTCGTAAACAATTCTCATTCCCTCTCTATCGCTTTCGTCGAGAATGTTACTTATGCCTTCTATTTTTTTATCGTTTACAAGGTCGGCAGTTTTTTTAATCATTTCGGCCTTGTTCACTTGATATGGAATTTCAGAAACGATAATTCTTTCCCTACCGTCGGCTTTATTTTCGATGGTAGCTTTTGCTCTTAAAACAATTCTTCCTCTACCTGTTTCAAATGCCTGTTTAACGCCTTCGTAGCCATAAATTATTCCACCCGTTGGGAAATCAGGAGCTTTTATAAATTTAAGTAGTCCTTCAACGTCTATATCCTTGTTTTGAATATAGGCAATTGTAGCGTCAATAGTTTCGCTCAAGTTGTGAGGAGCCATATTGGTGGCCATTCCAACCGCAATTCCTGAGGCACCATTTAAAAGTAAGGTGGGAACTCTAGATGGAAGAACAATGGGCTCTTCTAATGTATCGTCAAAATTTAAACGAAAATCAACAGTTTCTTTTTCTATGTCCGCCAACATCTCTTCGGCAATTTTTTTAAGCCTTACCTCAGTATACCTCATTGCAGCCGGACTATCTCCATCTACTGAACCAAAGTTACCTTGGCCGTCGACTAAGGTATATCGCATGCTCCATTCCTGCGCCATTCTTACCATAGCATCATAAACTGAACTATCGCCATGTGGGTGAAACTTACCCAAGACCTCTCCTACTATTCTTGCAGATTTTTTGTGAGCACGATTAGAAAATACGCCTAATTCATGCATTCCAAATAAAATTCTTCTGTGTACCGGCTTTAAACCGTCTCTTACATCAGGCAATGCTCTAGATACAATAACCGACATTGAATAATCAATGTAGGCGGTTTTCATTTCTTCTTCGATGTTAATTGGGATAATTTTTTCTCCGTCAGCCATTTAAATCTTTATGTTATTAAACTATTATTAAAAAATTTGAGCCGTGAAATTAGCTTTTTTTTCATTACAATTCGCCTAATTTTTTATTGGTTTTCAACAATTTTTGTTATTTTCTACTATTATTAAAAAATGTTCCTTTAAGGGTATATTGTTTTCGAACAATAACTCAGCGCAGATAAACAGTAGTGCTAAATTATTTCAGCAAGTAATAATTTTAAACTGCAAACTTTGCACACAGGTTTTTACAGGCGATACCAATAGGCAGAAGCTAAAAACAATGAGTAATGTTTGTAATTTTTAATGATAGAGCACCTTATGCCTCTTTAACCCTCAAACAAAGCAAACCTGCAATAACCATTGAGACACCGCCTGTTACTAAGGCAAAAATACTTTGGTCGGCAAAAAAGTGTTTGATTACAAAGCCTAAAATTGCAGCGGCTACTATTTGTGGTATAACAATAAAAAAGTTGAACACTCCCATGTAAAAGCCCATTTTATTGGGCGGCAAGGCATTTGCCAATATTGCATAAGGCATAGTAAGCGTAGAGGCCCAAGCCAAACCAACCCCTACCATGGGCAAGAGCAACAGCATTTTATCGTGTATAAAAAACAAAGAAATTAATCCCACGCCACCAATTATTAAACAAATTAAATGGGTGATGTTTTTGCCAATGTATTTTGCCAACACGGGCAACAAAAATGCTACAATTGCCGAAACTCCGTTGTACACCATAAACATTACTCCCACCCAATCTCCGGCATCGCCAAAGGCTTTGGAGGTGGTATCGGTGGTTCCAAAGGCATTTTGGGCTACGCTGCTGGTGGTGTAAATCCACATGGAAAACAAGGCCAGCCAGGTAAAAAATTGCACTACTGCCAATTGCAGCATAACTTTTGGCATTTTGCCTATACCTTGAACTATTTCTATGATGCCATGAAACACTCCTTTTGTTCTGAGTTTTTCTTGTTCCCACTTGGCAATGTCTTCGGGCGGAAATTCATCGGTGGTGAGCACTGTCCAGAGCACCGAAGCTAAAAACACCACGGCACCAATAATAAATGAATACTTTACAGAATCTGGAACAACTCCTTGAGCAGCAGTATTGCTAAGTCCAATTACATTGGTAAAAAAATAGGGCAACAAGGAAGCAATTACTGCTCCTACTCCAATAAAAAATGTTTGCATAGCATAGCCAGTGGTTTGCTGTTCGGCTGGCAGTTTATCTCCAACAAATGCCCTAAATGGCTCCATAGAAATATTAATGGAAGCATCTAGTACCCATAGCAAAATTGCGGCGATCCATAAAGCACTGGAAAAAGGCATACCCACCAAGGCTATAGAGGAAAACAAAGCGCCCATAAAAAAGAAAGGTCTCCTCCTACCCCATCTTGGGTGCCAAGTTCTATCTGAAATATAACCAATTATTGGTTGAACCAAAAAGCCTGTTATTGGAGCTGCAATCCACAGAATAGGAATATCGTCTATTTTTGCACCCAGTGTTTGAAAAATCCTGCTTACGTTGGCGTTTTGCAGGGCAAATCCAAATTGGATGCCCAAAAAGCCAAAACTCATGTTAAATATCTGAAACAGACTTAGCTTTTGATGTTTTACTTTTGATGGATGCATAATTACATTTTTAAAGTCAAAGTGTTTTTAAAACACAATTGTATAAAATTAATTTTAAAATACAATTTACTATTTGATAATATTGAGATAATACGTTTAAATTCACAAAATTTTTTGAGAGAATAGAATCCAACAAATTAAACTGGAATGAAAAAGATATTAGTTGCCAACAGAGGCGAAATTGCATTAAGAGTGATGAGAACATGCAAAGAAATGGGAATAAAAACCGTTGCGGTTTACTCTGATGCAGATAGAAATGCTTTGCACGTGAAATATGCCGACGAGGCAGTGAATATAGGCCCTGCACCCTCTAACCAATCTTATTTGAGGGGAGAAAAAATAATTGAAGTGTGCAAAAGATTGAATGTAGATGGCATACACCCTGGCTACGGATTTTTATCGGAAAATGCAGAGTTTGCAGAGCTGGTAGAAAAAGAAGGCATTGTGTTTATTGGCCCATCGGCAGATTCTATGCGGGTGATGGGTGATAAATTGAGCGCCAAGGCTGCCGTTAAAAAATACAATATTCCTATGGTTCCGGGTTCTGAGGGAGCAGTTACAGACGTGAAGCTGGGAATAGAAATTGCCAAAACAGCGGGCTTTCCGGTTTTGATAAAGGCATCGGCTGGTGGTGGAGGAAAAGGAATGAGAATAGTAGAAAACCCCGAAGAATTTGAAGAGCAAATGAAATTGGCCATAAGCGAAGCCACATCTGCCTTTGGCGACGGTTCGGTGTTTGTAGAAAAATACGTTGCCGGGCCACGTCACATAGAAATTCAGGTGTTGGGCGATAAACATGGAAATGTTGTTCACTTGTTCGAAAGGGAATGTTCTATACAGCGTAGGCACCAAAAGGTGATAGAAGAAGCACCCTCGTCGGTATTAACAGAAGCCATACGAATGGAAATGGGAAGGTGTGCAGTGGATGTAGCAAAGGCTTGCAACTATTGCGGTGCAGGAACAGTGGAGTTTTTATTGGACGAAAACAAAAACTTTTATTTTCTTGAAATGAACACACGTTTGCAAGTAGAACATCCGGTAACGGAAATGATAACAGGCTTGGATTTAGTGAGAGAGCAAATACATGTTGCCAGAGGAGAAAAATTGGCGTTTAAGCAAGAGGAATTAAAAATTTCTGGTCATGCTATGGAAGTAAGGGTGTATGCCGAAGACCCTGCCAATAACTTTTTGCCGGACATAGGCAACTTAAAAACGTATAAACGTCCGCAAGGTAGCGGCGTAAGGGTGGACGATGGTTTTGAAGAAGGCATGGACATACCTATTTATTACGACCCTTTGATTGCAAAATTAATTACCTATTCGGCTACCAGAACACAAGCCATAGATAGGATGATTAGGGCCATTGAAGAGTATGACATAACTGGTGTGCAAACCACCTTAGGGTTTTGCAAATACGTGATGCAACACCAAGCATTTAGAAGCGGTAATTTTGATACACACTTTGTAAAGAAGCACTTTACTCCAGAAAACTTAAGTAATTTTAAACCAGACGAAGAGCTGATTGCGGCTATACTCTCTGCCATGGCTTTTGAAAAAAAGCAAGTAAACACCGCAGGTCAAGATAAACAAGAAACACCGCAAGTTTCTAATTGGAAAAGAAATAGAATTAAACTCTAAGTGTAAAACAGATTAATGCTTAAACAGTTATTTCGCAAAAAAGATTTAAACCAATTGCTCCAAAACAAAGAGAAATCTGATTTGGAGAGTAATTCCCTGGCCAAACACTTAGGTGTAAAGGACCTTACAGCGCTGGGCATTGCAGCAATTATTGGAGCGGGAATATTTAGCACCATAGGAAATGCAAGTGCAAACGGTGGCCCGGCAGTAATTTTACTGTTTATTTTTACGGCCGTTGCCTGTGGCTTTTCTGCCCTTGCTTATGCCGAATTTGCCTCAAGAATTCCGGTTTCTGGTAGCGCCTACACTTACTCTTATGTTGCTTTTGGCGAGCTGGCAGCATGGATAATTGGCTGGTCATTAATTATGGAATATGCCATTGGCAACATAGCGGTGGCAATTAGTTGGAGCGATTACTTTACTGCACTCTTGCGGAACATACACATTTCCTCCTTGGGCATAAATGGAATTCGCTTGCCCGAATGGATGACGATGGATTATTTTACGGCATTTAAAACCTACAAAGAATTTGGCGCAGACTATGCCAATGGAATGGAGCTTACCTTTATGCAGCAAGAAGCCTGTTTGGCCTGGCTAAATGCCCCCAGCATTGGCGAACAAAAAATAATTGCCGATTTGCCTGCCTTGTTAATTATCTTTTTGGTTACCTGGCTAGTGTATAGAGGAATTAAAGAATCTAAAAACATAAGCAATGCCATGGTTATAATAAAACTGTGTATTGTTTTTTTGATAATAGTTGTAGGAGGATTTTATGTGGATACAAAAAATTGGTCGCCCTTTGCTCCTAATGGAGTTAGTGGCGTATTAAAAGGAATATCTGCCGTGTTTTTTGCTTACATAGGTTTTGATGCCTTAAGCACCACTGCCGAAGAATGCAAAAACCCTCAACGAGATTTACCCAAAGGAATGATTTACTCTATATTAATATGTACTGTTTTGTATGTATTAATAGCATTGGTATTAACAGGAATGGTTCCTTATTATAAATTAGGTGTGGGCGACCCTCTTTCTTTTGCGTTTGAAGAGTTAAACTTAAACTGGCTATCGGGAATAATTTCTATAAGCGCCGTTGTTGCCATGGCAAGTGTGTTGTTGGTATTTCAGTTGGGTCAGCCAAGAATTTGGATGAGTATGAGCAGGGACGGCTTGCTGCCTAAAAAGTTTTCTAACATACATCCAAAATATAAAACACCTGGCTTTGCCACTATTGTTACTGGTTTTGTTGTTGCTATTCCTGCCCTGTTTTTAAATTTAACTGCAGTTACAGATTTGTGCAGCATTGGTACTTTGTTTGCATTTTTATTGGTGTGTGGAGGCGTTTTAATTCTAGAAAAGAAAAAAGATATTCCTCAACCCAAATTTAAGATTACCTACATCAACTCCAAATACATCTTCCCTGCCCTGTTTATATTGTCTATTGTGCTTTCGTTTACGTTGAAACCAGAAGAAACAAAAGATTTTTTTAAGGGAAGAAAAATAAAAGAAGCAGAGAATCTATTGAAGCAAACTTCTAGTGCAAAAAAAGCAGATTGGTTGATGCTGGCCCAAAGCAATCATGGACTGGATGCCAAACTATTTGAAGAAGAAAATCCATTGCAATTTTGGCTAGAGAAAAAAGACTACCAAGAATACAAAAGCACGTTGGTGGAATTTGGTTTATTAGAAGATGAAATGTTTGAAGGCGGATGGGAAACATTTAAACACAGAATTCCATTTTGGGTGTTTTTAATTTTTTGCTTGGTGATGGCCGTGTTGGCATTTAAACACGATTTAAGTTTAATTCCTTTGGCCGGATTAATTAGCTGTTTGTATATGATGAGTGAGCTTGGCATAAGCAATTGGATAGGATTTTCGGCATGGCTGGTTGGTGGATTGGTAATTTACTTTAGCTATGGGTTTTTTAATAGCAAACTCTCCAATGGAGTTCAATAACAGCACTAATTAAGATGCATTGTGAGTAACAAAAAAGGAAAATTAGACGTTGATGTTTTTATTAAAGTATTAAGTTTTACCAAACCCTACAAATCGCTTTTTTATACTTCCTTAGTTTTTACCTTAAGCCTTGCATTTATAACACCCTTAAGGCCTTGGCTCATACAATATTCTTTTGATCATTTTGTAAGCATACCCAATCAGGAAAAACTCTTAGAGTTTACCATTTATATTTTAGGTGTTTTGTTTTTAGAATGTGGCTTGTTGTTTAGCTCCATGTATTTTACCAACAAAATTGGTCAAAATGTTATTTATGATTTGAGGACAAAGCTTTTTAGGCACCTCAGCGGTTTCAAGGCCAGCTTTTTTGATAAAAACCCCATTGGATTGTTGGTAACAAGAACCATATCTGATATACAAAACATTGCAGATGTTTTTTCTCAAGGATTTTTAGAGATTTTAGGCGACATCTTAAAAATACTAATCATTACCTCTGTAATGTTTTGCACCGATTGGCAATTAAGTTTAATAAGTTTAAGCACAATACCTGTGTTGATTTATTGTACCTACATTTTTAAAAACGCCATAAAGAAATCTTTTCAGGACGTAAGAAATGCTGTGGCAAGCTTAAATTCATTTGTACAAGAGCACATTACCGGAGTTTCTATTATACAAATGTTTAACAAAGAAACCGATGAAGCACTAAAATTTGATGTGTTAAACAAGGAACATCGCCAAGCTCACATCAGATCTAATTGGGCCTATTCTGTTTTTTTTCCGGTTGTTGAAGTTCTTTCTGCTATTTCTTTGGGTTTGCTTATTTGGTGGGGAGCAAAAGGTGCACTGCAAGAAAAATATACACTGGGAATTATTTTATCGTTTACCATGTATATAAGTATGCTTTTTAGGCCCATTAGACAATTGGCAGATAGATTTAATACACTACAAATGGGAATTGTGTGTGCCGAAAGAGTATTTAAATTATTAGAAACAAACTATTCGATAAAAAATGAAGGTAGAATTTCTGCACATTCTATCGTAGGAAATATTGCTTATAAAAACGTTTGGTTCAGTTACGAATCTGCAGCCGCAAATAATTCTGCAGAAGAATTAACAGAGACTAATTATGTGTTAAAAGGAATTTCGTTTAAAGTAAATAAAGGCGAAACTATTGCATTGGTAGGAACAACTGGCTCGGGTAAAACATCCATTATAAACTTAGTGAACAGATTTTACCAAAAAACTAAAGGCGAAATTTTCATTGATGACATAGAGTTGGATCACTACGAATTAAGTTCTTTAAGAAATCAAATTGGAATGGTGCACCAAGATGTTTTTTTGTTTTCAGATACAATAAGAAACAATATTACGTTAGGCAATAAAGAAATTAGCGATGAGCAAATAATTAGTGCAGCCAAAGAAATTGGTATTTGGGAATTCATAAATAAACTTCCGGGCAAATTAGATTTTGATGTAAAAGAAAGAGGCGGCAGTTTATCGTCAGGGCAAAAACAGTTACTGTCGTTTATTAGAGCCTTTGTAAATCATCCAAAAATATTAATACTAGATGAGGCTACCTCAAACATAGACAGTGAATCAGAACAGCTTATTCAATTGGCCACTTCAAAAATTACGCAAAATCAAACCTCTATAATTGTCGCACATAGATTGAGTACTATTTTAAATGCCAATAAAATTTTAGTTATGCAAAACGGACAAATAATTGAAAGTGGAAATCACCAAGAACTGCTCTCAAAAGGTAGTTATTACAAACATTTGTACGATTTACAATTTAAGAATCAAGAAATATTAAATTAAATGAAAATAGTTTTTTTTGGAACACCCGGATTTGCAGTTGGCGTGTTAAGTAAAATAATTGAAGAAAAATATACAGTAGTGGCTGTTGTTACTGCACCAGATAAGCCAGCAGGAAGAGGAAAAAAATTACTGTCCTCCGAAGTTAAAGAATATGCTTTGAGCAAAAACTTAATGGTACTGCAACCGGAGAAATTAAAATCCGAAGAATTTATAACACAGTTGCACTCGTTAAATGCTGATGTATTTGTGGTGGTTGCATTTAGAATGTTGCCCCAAATAGTTTGGAAAATGCCTAGCAAAGGAACCTTTAATCTTCATGCTTCCTTGCTCCCTCAATACAGAGGAGCAGCACCCATAAATTGGGCAATAATAAATGGAGAAAAAGAAACTGGAGTTACTACCTTTTTTATTCAAGAAGAAATAGACAAAGGCAATATTATATTTCAAGAAAAAATAAAAATAGAAGACAATTGGGACGCTGGAATTCTGCACGATAAGTTAATGGACATAGGTTCTGCACTTGTTGTAAAAACTCTCGGTGCAATTGAGAATAATACAATAAATACAGTTTCTCAAGAAGATGTTAATTTAGGTATGGAGTTAAAACTTGCGCCAAAAATTTTTAAAGAAGATTGTAAACTAAACTTTTCTGATTTGGCAGAAAAAATTCATTTGATGTGTAAAGGGCTAAGTCCGTTTCCGGGAGCTTGGTGCACACTAAAAAACAATGAAAAAACTTTTTTGCTCAAAATATATGAAACTTCTATTTTAAACGATGAGTTTGGTCAAACCAAACCAGGCACCACACAATCGGATAATAAAACATTTATAAGGTTTAAATCAGGCGATAAATGGCTCTCACTTTTATCCCTCCAGCTAGAAGGAAAAAAAAGAATGAGGGTGGATGAATTTTTGAGAGGATTTAATTGGGAAAGTGATATTCAATTAGTTGGTTAATCTATTATATCCTACTTCAAAAAGTAGTTTTGGAATTGTTTTTCATTGGCAAGCTTCACAAACTATGCCTTACTTTCTTTTTATTCATTTTTTAATTGTCTTTTAAAGGAATTCATGAGGTCGCTTCGCTTAGTAGTCTTGAAACAAAGATGTAAACAAGAAATCTGGTGCGGCAAACAAGGCTTCAATAATTAAATCGTAAACTTTTTTCGGGACGAGTCAAAAAGAATAAATCATAACTATGCACCCTCCAGAGCGGTTTGCTGCTTTGCGTAAATTACAAATAAATTACACCTTTGCGGATAAGCTAGAAAATCATTTAAATAATCTATTTTATGAACAAATTCCATTTACTATTATTTTTTATTTGCTCACTAAGTTATGCTCAGCCGCAGAAAAAAACAACTAAAACAAATACTGCAAGCCTCAACTGCGATTTAGGTTCTCAAAAATTAGTGCAAAAAAAATACGCCGAAGCAATCAAAGAATTAGATAAATGTTTAGCTGTAGAAAAGGATAATTTTTTAGCCTACATAGATAGAGGAAAAGCTAAATTAGAGTTAAATAAAAACGAAGATGCATTAAAAGATTTTACAAAAGCTCTTCAATTAAACAAAGACTATTTTCAAGCCGCAGTTTTGATGGCGCAAGCCAACGAGAAAATGAATAAGTTCAAAGAGGCGATGGAAAATTATTCCACAGCATTAAAAATAAATCCACAAAATTCCGAGAGTTTTGTTGGAAGAGGATTGCTATTGGAACAAGAAAACAAACTTGAGGATGCATTAAAAGATTTTGAAACGGTAATTGCTAAAAACAATAATAACTACAAAGCCTTCTGGGGCAAAGGAAAAGTATTAGAAAAACAAAATAAAACCAACGAAGCAATTGAGCAATTTCATAAGGCAATAAACATTACAAAAGTAGACCCTGAAGTTTTTTACAGCAGGGCTAATAGTTATGCTAAGGCCAACAAACACAAAGAAGCAATTGTAGATTTTACAAAAGTTATAGAGCTTAAAAAACAGGACGAGGAAGTGTATATTGCAAAAGCAAAATCGTGTTTAACCATTGGTAATACTGACGAACTAATTAAAGATTTTTCTTATCCTCTTGATTTAAAAAAATCTAAAAATACAGAAATATATTTTTTGAGAGCTCAAGCATATTTTATCAAAAATGATTGGGGAGCAGCGGCAAAAGATTACGGAAAATGTATTACAATAAATCCAAAAATGGATGCTGCTTATGTGGAGAGAGGAAAATGTTATTTTTTAATGGGCAAAGCAAAATTTCAACTCTCGTGGATGGATTTTACAAAAGCTACACAATTAAATGATAAAAACGAAGAAGCCTTTTTTGGTGCTGGTAAATTATCTTTTGAACTCAACAAATTTCAAGAAGGAGTTGATTACTTGAGCAAGGCAATTTCAATAAAAAACAACGGAGAAACGTATTATTTAAGAAGCAAATGTTTCTATAAACTAAATAAAACAAAAGAGTGTTGTTCAGATTTGCAAAAGGCCTCTCAATTAGGCATAAAGGAAGCGGAAAAGGATTCTAACACTGTATGCAAATAATTAAGTATATTATATGTTCAAAAAAATGATGTAGTATATGATTATTTCAATAATCTGTAGATAAAAAGCTACAAAAAATCACTAATCAATTGATCCCTGATAATTCAAGAAATTTGCATTTCATGAATAATCCCCTTATTTTTAAAAAAATATTTTCGTTATGAAAAGACTTTTGGCACTATTTTTTTTAGTTACAATCTCATTTTATTCCTATTCTCAAAATGATTGTATTGGAACAATGACATTCACAGTAAGTGATCCGCCACAGGGAGGATACTTGCCAGGAACTGTAGTTACATACTGCGTAACCGCTGATGATTGGGACAATACTATTGGCAACAATTGGATGGAAGGGTTTAATATCTCATTAGGCCCAGGTTGGTTGCCAGGTTCTATTACTCCAATTACTACCCCTACATCACTTAGCGGTATTGGACAATGGATTTGGGTGGGTAATACATTCACCAATCCCACACCGGCAAATGGTGGAGGGCCTGCAAATTTTGGTCCCGGTTTTTTTGTAGATTACAATAACAATGGCACAACAGTAGACGATTGGGGTGATTTTGGCACTGGACCTTGGACCATTTGTTTTTCTGTAATTGTTGGAAACAATGTTGGTGCATCTTTATCACTTGGAGTATCTGCTGTTAGTGATGGGTATGCTGGAAGTTATACTCAACCTGGCTGCGATGGCTTATACCCACTTGATGTTTCTCCAGCTACAGATGTAGTTTTAGGATGTGCAATTGGAAATGTTGTTGCACAACAAAATGTAAATTGTTTTGGGCAGGCAAACGGAAGTTTTACGGTGGGTGCTACAAGTGGGGTTGCTCCATATACCTTTACACTTAATGGAATTACCAACTCAACAGGTAATTTCACAAATTTAACCGCTCAAACCTATGCCGTTGTTATAACAGATGCTACAGCTTGTACTTCTACTTTTAATGTAATTGTTAATGAGCCTACAGAATTAGAAATAACTGTGCCGGTGGTAACAAATCTTACCTGCAATGGAAACAACTCCGGAGAGGTTTCTACAACTGCAAGTGGAGGTACCACGCCATATACATATAATTTAAACTTTTTTACAAATACTACTGGAACTTTTACAAACTTACCAGCCAATAATTATATTCTAAATGTTGTTGATGCAAACGGTTGCGTTGTAAGTGATTTGCTTCCTGTAACTGAACCTTCTGCAATAATTCCTTCGCTAACATCCATTGATAGTATGTTATGCAGTAATGACTTGGAGGCAAACTTTTCTATTTCTACAGTTGGTGGTAATTTACCTTACACGTATTCTTCAATTCCATTTGCATTGAATGCAAGCGGAAATTTTGTTGCAACTACAGGCGGGATATACAATGTAACTGTTACAGATGCTAGCAGTTGCACCTCAACTATTTTTGTTAACGTTTTTCAGGTTCCCGTTCCATTTAATATTATTGTTGACACAGTTAAGCAAATGAGATGTTTTGGAGATAACAATGGCGAAATAATAATTATTCCCGTTGGTGGTTTACCACCCTATACGTTTACTTGTGCCCAAAATTCTGCATTAAATAATTCTACTGGTCAATTTACTAATTTAGGACCTGGTCAATATACAATTACATGCAAAGATTCCTATGGATGTTCTTTTACAGTTGATGAAACAATAATTGAAATAAACGCACCCCTATCTGCAACAATTATTAGTCAATCACCTGTAATTTGTTTTGGAGATTCTACAGGAAGATTAACTGTGCTTGCTACAGGCGGAACTGCCCCTTATGATTTTGCAAATTGCTGTTTAAACATTAACACCAATCCGGCATTTTTTGTGGATGTTTTTGCAGGTGCCGATACTGTTTTAGTAGTAGATGCCAACGGATGTTTTGTTAACATTCCTTATGTGATGGTAGGTCCTGCAAATCCATTAACTT
>JBAXQC010000074.1:0-13517 GCA_037131955.1 Bacteroidota bacterium | reverse complement strand
GTTGAAATTTAGGGTATTGAAATCACAGACTTCTTTTTATTCTTTCTTTAAGTCTCAAGACTTAAAAGAACGATAGTAAATCTTGACATCCGCCGCGATGGAATGATTCTGATAATTTACTGTTTAATAAACTTCTTAAATACCTCTCCTATCTCATTCCTAAAACTTATAAAATACAAACCACCTTTAAAATCTTTTGTATCTATTGTAAAATTGGAAATGTTGTTTTGCAAGTTTGCATTATAAATTTCTTTGCCCAAAGCATCTCTAATTTGTAATGAACCACTAAAATTAGTTTGCATTTCTATTTTTAAAACATCTTTGTTAGGATTAGGGAAAATATCGAACATATTTTCTTTCAAGTTTTTTGTATCACTCAGAAAAAAATAATTCAAGTTTTGAATAATTGTATCCATTCTATTGCATTTTTTTGAAACCAACATCACATTGTAATTCCCTTGCTCTGCATAAACATGCAAAGGATTTGATTCAGTAGATAAAGCAGTTCCATCACCAAAATCCCAAGTGTATTCAGTAGAATTTTCAGAAAGATTTGTAAAAACAAACTCACCAGCTCCAACGCCACTTCCAATCTCAAAATTTGCCAGCGGATCAAAATCACCAATGTTCCATTGTTCCATATTTTGAAAAACTACTTCTTCTACAGCTTCTTTTATTAACGCAGCATTCGCAATTGATACAGTGGAGTTGTATGTAACATTTAAAGGGCTTTTTCGAAAGATAGCAGAATAAAAACTAAGAGCACCTGCATAGGTTCCTGTTGCATTTGGGTGACTTTCATCGGCACTATAAAGTTCTATACTCGGAAAATTTGTTCTAATATAGTTCCAAACTGGGCCCACAGGTGAAATTTCAGAAGAGTTGTCATCTGCCATCATTTGATAGCGTAATCTTAGCAAAGAATCCATTCCTGCATAAGTACACAAAGGTGGAAAAAACTGACAGTTTGAGGCATCTCCATTTTTTCGTCCCCAAGTCATGTAATACATAACAGTTGCACAAGGATTTTGTGCTTTTGCCAAACTATCTAAATAAGCTGCATACGGAAAAACTTCTGTTTGCACTTGAGAAATTGGAAAAGCTGGCCTCTGACTTTGTTCTTGCAAAATAATGTAATCCCAATTGCCTTGAGCTATTTTAGACAATGTAGTTGCATTGGTAGAATGTTGCTGAAACGTGTGTCCACCGGGAGTGCTGTTGTCAAAAATTACATCATCACCGTTAGAAAGTGCAACATCTTTTAGTACTTGTGGTAAATTATTGGTATAGATGTAACTGTTTCCTATAAACAAAACTCGCTTGGTTTCTGCTTTGGAATATGCAACTATCAAAAGAGATAAAACTGCTACTGCTAGTGTTTTCATAAATTAAAAATTAAACAAAAATAATATAATTTCCATACTTAAGTAACATGATAATTTCTGAATGTTGAATCCAATTTTTTTATATTTGAAAAATTAATAAAAAATAATTGCTAAATAATTTAAAAATAGTTGTAGTAATGCCTGCCTATAATGCTGCTGCAACTATAGAAAAAACATTTAATGAAATTCCGTTCGACATTGTAGATGAAGTTATTTTAACCGACGATGCCAGCAACGACAACACACTAGAAGTTGCCAAAAAAATTGGCATTAAACATATTTTTGCTCATCAAAAAAACAAAGGTTACGGTGGCAATCAAAAAACGTGTTACAATGCAGCACTCAATTTAAATGCAGACATTATAATCATGATTCACCCCGACTATCAATACACTCCAAAGCTAATTAGAGCAATGGCGTCGCTAATTTCAGAAGGAGTGTACGATGTAGTTATTGGAAGTAGAATTTTAGGAAAAGGTGCACTCAACGGAGGAATGCCACTTTACAAATATTTTTTTAACCGAGTTCTAACTTTCGCACAAAATATATTAATGGGTCAAAAATTATCCGAATACCACAGCGGATATAGAGCATTTAAAAGTGCTGCCATTCTCAAAACAAATTACTTAAATAATTCAGATGATTTTGTTTTTGATAATCAAATTTTGGCTCAGATTATTTATAACGGTTATGAGATTGCCGAAATTACTTGCCCCACACGTTACGAAAAAGATTCTAGTTCAATTAATTTCAGTAGAAGTTTAAAATACGGAATGGGTTGTATGCAAACAGCACTTTTATTTTTCTTGGCAAAAAGAAAAATTTATATCTCCACACTTTTTAAATAATGCTCAGAGAGTTCTTTCAAAACAATATTTTTTTTACGTTTTGTTTGCTTGCTTTTTTTTCGTTTGTGCTATTCTTTGGAACTGCAGCAGGATTTAAAAATGCAAATTCAGATTTTCCAAATTATTACGTAAGTACAAAAATGGTCTTAACAGGTGATCTAAATGAAGCCTACCAAACAGAAAAGTTTAATGCAGAAATTAAAAAACTCAATCCCTATGCACAAGGCTTATTTGTAATGTATCCGCCAGCCACAGCCTTAATTATGTTGCCGCTAATTAATTATACTCTTTTAGATGCAAAAAAAATATGGGTGGTATTTTCTACTTTTCTTTTTCTGCTTATTTTTTACTTAACTACTTACATTTTTAAGATTAATAAATGGTACAGCTTTTTTATAGTTGCAGGAGTAGGTTTTAATCTTGCAAATGATTTAATGCTTGGTCAAGTATATATCTTTACTGTGTTTATTACTTTAATTGCACTTGTTTCAATTTTAAAAAACAAACAATTTATTCCTGGAGTTTTGTTAGGAATTATTGCTTCTATAAAATTGTTTCCACTTTTATTTATTCCGATTTTTTTAATTAAAAAAAAATTCAAACTCGCCATGTCATTAATAGTTTCATTTTTAATAATGAATCTTTTGGTGTTTTTTTTATGCGGAGCCGAAGTTTTTTATTCCTTCTTTGAAGCCTTTAAAATAAATTATCTCCAAAAAAAAGTAGCTGGTGTTTTGCCAACAAGCTCACAATACCAGAGCATAGAAGCATTTAAAAATAGTGTACTCTCTAAAGGTTCAATTTCAGGCTTCACCAAAAACTGTGTGGTATTTGTTTCAAATGTTTGGTCGCCACTTTGGTTTTTACTCTTAGTTTTTACCTTGTTTTTAAAGAGGACATCAAATTATTTTATCGAAATTGGGATATCTGGAATTCTATTATTTTTATTAATTACAGAAGTTGGCTCGGCAAGCTATCACATGTTATTATTGATTCCTGCATTAACCTTAATTTTTTACAATGGATTCCTAAACTATAAAACTAAAATAGCTTTATTATTTATTTGGTTTGCAATTGGATTTTTTCCAACTATTTATTTAAAACTAGAAATTGATAATTTAATTCTCAATTTTAATAGATTGTGGCTACTTAGTATTTTTTGTATTGTTTCATTTATTGGTATAATCGTTAAAAGTATAAACCTAAAACAGGATTTTTAAGAAAGTAAAGTTTGAAAATTTGATGTTATTTTTGAACTATAAATTTTTTTGTTTTCACTAAATTTCCTGCAATTACTTTTGCATAATACATTCCGCTAGAGAGATCAGAAATATTTATTTTTATTGAATTATTTTGTTCCGTTATTTCAATATTTCTAATTAAATTTCCATTAGAATTATACAATTGAATACTAGAAATTTGTTCAATAGCATCTAAATCAATTTGTAAAAAATTATTTGCAGGATTAGGGCTAACTTTTATTCCTTTCATTACCGGATTTTGAACAATGTTTACCGAAGCATCATTGTCAATATTAATGTTATCGATATATATTGGTTGTCCATAATGACCTCTATTTTCAAAAGAAATAATAGCGTTTTCATATCCTACTAAATCCAATAGAGATACGGAGTCGGTTCTCCACTCATTTGCAGGGGCATCAAAATGAGATGAATTATTGGGTGGAGCTGTAGCCAAATCATCACCACCCCTTAAATAAACAATTTCAAACGTATTGCCGCAATCATTGCTTGCCTTTATTACCAGTGTATCAGTCCAATTGTTATCGTATCGGCAATAAGCAACATCAAATTTTAAATAAGGATTTACCGTATTGGTAAAATTATATTTTCCTGTCCAAATTGCATCTCTTGCACCTTGGGCATTTATATACCAATTATCAAAATACATGCAATTTTCTCCTATACCATAAGCACTTGTATAATTACAAAATCCCCACGTTACAGAATTTTCCTGGTCATCATAAAGTTTCCAAGTATCGGGCAGTCCTGAGCTTTCAAAATCTTGGATAAGGGGTAAATTATCTATACCTTGAGTGCTTATAAATGCATTTTTAACAATTGTGTCGCTTATTCCATTTTCAGTAACTATTAAACTAACATCATAAATTCCAATTCCATTATAAACAATGCTTGGATATTTTTCTGTTGATGAGCTTGGTGTACCCCCGGGAAAACTCCAAAGGTATTGGGCACTGTCTCCTACAACGCTGTGGTCAACAAAATTAACTGTTTCGCCCGGACAATAATATGTAGAATAGTCTGCACTAAAATCTGCAATTAGGTTTGATGATTCATAAAACGGTGCTTCCCAAATTCCAATACTTGCGTTTGCAAGTCTTAACTTTCCTTGTTTGTAAAATGGTAAAACATTTATTGGATTAGTTATAACAGGTAATCCTGCGCTATAATTTACCCAATTTACCATTGAGTTACTTCTGTAAAACACAGCTCCATCCTTCATAGCAAGGTAAACCCCGCCATTTGTTCCCATTTGATGACACATACCGTAAATTTTATAACCATTTAATACTGAAGTAGTAATGTTCGCAAAACTTTGCCCTCCATTTACACTTCTATAAACTTTACTTCCATTTGCTCCATCAGTATAACCTATCCAAAGTTCATTTTCATTACTTCCGCTTAAACAAAAGAATAAATTTCTTCTGTTAGTTTGTGGAATACTAACGTTCGTCCATGTTATACCGTTATCAATTGATTTTTTGAGTTGAGAAAAATTTCCAACAACAACTTGAGCAAAAAACACATTAGGATTTGCTCTACTTTGCTCAATCCACAAAACTAAATTATCTGCATTGGAATTCAATGCGGCAATTGGCCCGAAGCTTGTTCCTCCATCAGTGCTTTTGTAAAACTTATTTTCCTTACCCATGTATGCTACGTTCCAATATCGGTGATCAAAAATTATTCTTGAACTACTATTGAACCAATAACTTTCATTTGGGAAACTTCCTACACTAAACTCTTCAACTAAACCTGAAATTGAATTAGGAATTTTTTTTCCACCAATATCGCTGAAATATGTTTTACGTTCGTTACTGTAATTTACGTAACCTGTTGGTGCTTCTCCTCCACCCAACTGAATAAAATCTCCAGGCAAATAATCTTCATGGTAAGCTGCATTGCCATTGTGATATCTACCTCCCACCATAATATCTTCGTTCCAGCCTTGATCAAATCCCCAAAAATCGCTACCCCATATTCCTACTGTTTTACTATCGTGAGAAGCAAACCAATCTAATGAATAATTTATTCCACCATCGCAACTCAACCAAACTTCCTCCGAATTAGATGAAATCTTTCTATTTATTAAAGTCTGCATATCGGGATGGATTTCGGGAACATTTCCAACATAACCACCAACCGGCGAAAAACTTTCAGCACTATTGTTGCTTCTCCAAAGACTTAAGCCGCCAAACAAAATATTATTTTCGTTTAGGTGAGATGCAATTATAGTGGTGTTGTAATATATTTGATTGTAGGAATTATTGTCACCACTAAATGTCATTGGATTGGGATGAGAATTTCCGTTATATGGAGCGCCAATAATTCCATGAGGATTTGACCATGTTTCGCCACCATCAGAACTTACATAAATACCAATAAATCCATGAGTTTGAAGTTGTGCTGTAGAAGAACTTTCACCTACTAATAAAACATAAATTTTATTTGGATTTGCTTCGGTAACAGCAATTTTTCCGCCTCTACTGTCAATTAATCCAACATCAACTGATGGAACTTGAAACCAACCATTTTCTCTGATACTAAAGGTTAAACCGCCGTCAATGCTTTTATAAAAATTAGAACCTCCTGTTGTTGGATTGTGCTGCGTTGCATAAACTATTTGCTGATTAGTTGCGTTGAATACTACACTTAAACAATCTTCATTTAGTATTTCTACCCAATTATTGCCCATGTCTGTTGACCTAAACAAACCTTGGTCAGTTGCAGCAAAAACAATATTTGGATTAGTAGAATTAAAAATTATTTGATTTGCCTCTAAGTTTAAAGATTGGAAACTTGTTTGCCCAATTGCATTCCATGTTTGCCCACCATCCATAGTTCGGTATAATTTATTTGCGGCCCCACAAATTACAATATCAGGATTGCTTGGGTGTATTTGAATACTTCTTACAGATGTAAATAAATTATTTGGACTAACATAAATCCATTGTAGCCCTTTATTTATAGATTTGTATATTCCTCCCGACTCTCCTCCGCAATACAAAACCAATGGATTACTTAAACTTTGATCTATGCAATAAACGTTGGCATGCCAAGATCTTAAAACAGATGTATCGTTTGTATTATACTTGGCTTTTATATGTCTTTCTGGTCCAGCAAAACTCCATACGGAATTTGATGTTTGCTGATTAGTTAGATGTATTTGTTCTTTTAAACGTAACTCCTCTTGGGTGGGGAAGTTTACAAAGCCCGAATCGTTCACGTAATTTTTTACTGCTCTTAGCCATCTTCTGTAAATTCCCATATAAATTGAACTCTCTTCGCCTTCCTCTTCCCATTTTTGGGTTGCTTTAAATGCTTTTTCTACTTCAAAAACATTAGGCCTAGAAGCATACATTAATTTTACCCAATGAGGCAAGTTGGGATCTTTTTCATTGATTTTTTTTGGAATACTTTGAGAAAAAGAATTGAAAGTAAATAAATTAGTAAGTAAAAAGATTACATACATTTTAGTTTTTATACAATTCATAAATTGATATTTATTTTTTGTAAAGAAATCAAAAGTTTAAAACAACTCAAAATCTTAATAGTTCCTTAAGCTTATTCTGTAAGGAATTTTCGAATTAAATTAATCAATCATAGAATTGGAAATTATTGATTTTCATTCTTAAAATGTCGTTTTGTCATATTTGTTTACCACTTTCTGCCTAAAAAATAGAAATAAAGTCAAATATTGTCGCAAATTACTAATGGCATATTCATTGCCAAACACAAATTCGTCTGCTTAGGCAGAATAAAAAATCTTAATCAATTAAAACAAAAATAAAATGGGAAAAATAATAGGAATTGACCTAGGAACAACCAACTCTTGCGTTTCTGTAATGGAAGGTAACGAACCGGTTGTAATTGCTAACAGCGAAGGAAAAAGAACAACCCCTTCTGTTGTAGCATTCATTGAAAATAATGAAAGAAAAGTGGGTGACCCTGCAAAAAGGCAGGCCATCACCAATCCAACAAAAACAATTTCATCTATAAAAAGATTTATGGGTGAATCGTTTGACAAAGTTGCAACAGAAATCTCCAGAGTGCCTTATAAAATAGCCAAAGGAGACAACAACACACCAAGAGTTGATATTGATGGAAGATTATATACTCCACAAGAAATTTCTGCAATGATTCTTCAAAAAATGAAGAAAACTGCCGAAGATTATTTAGGCACAACAGTTACAGAAGCAGTTATTACTGTTCCTGCTTACTTTAATGATGCACAAAGACAAGCTACAAAAGAGGCCGGAGAAATTGCAGGATTAACAGTTAAAAGAATCATTAACGAACCAACTGCTGCTGCCCTTGCATATGGAATGGACAAAAAGAACAAAGATTTAAAAATTGTTGTTTTTGACTGCGGTGGTGGAACTCATGACGTATCTGTACTTGAACTTGGTGACGGCGTTTTTGAAGTAAAATCAACCGGTGGAGATACTCACTTAGGTGGAGATGATTTTGACCAAGTAATTATTGATTGGTTGGCAGATGAATTTAAAAGCGACGAAGGAATTGATTTAAGAAAAGATCCAATGGCACTTCAAAGATTAAAAGAAGCCGCAGAAAAGGCTAAAATTGAATTGTCGAGCACCACATCTTCTGAAATTAACTTGCCTTACATTATGCCGGTAAATGGCATTCCAAAACATTTGGTAAGAAATTTATCAAGAGCAAAGTTTGAGCAACTAGCCGATAGTTTAATAAAAAGAACTATTGAACCGTGTAAAACTACTATGCAGCAAGCTGGTTTAACTCCAAAAGATATTGATGAAGTTATTTTAGTTGGTGGCTCAACAAGAATTCCCGCCATTCAAAAAGCAGTAGAAGAATTCTTTGGAAAAGCTCCTTCAAAAGGTGTAAATCCTGATGAGGTTGTGGCCATTGGCGCTGCAATACAAGGTGGTGTTTTAACAGGTGAAGTAAAAGATGTGTTGTTACTTGACGTAACTCCTCTATCGTTAGGAATTGAAACAATGGGTGGAGTAATGACAAAATTGATTGAATCGAACACCACTATTCCAACAAAAAAATCTGAAACATTTTCAACAGCTTCAGACAATCAGCCATCGGTAGAAATTCACATTTTGCAAGGAGAAAGACCAATGGCAAATCAAAACAGAACTATTGGACGTTTTCACTTAGATGGAATTCCTCCTGCTCAGCGTGGTATTCCGCAAATTGAAGTAACGTTTGACATTGACGCTAATGGTATATTGCATGTAACTGCCAAAGACAAAGCAACAGGAAAATCTCAAAATATAAGAATTGAAGCATCATCTGGATTATCTGATGCCGACATTGAAAAAATGAAGAGAGAAGCTGAAGCAAATGCAGATGCAGATAAAAAAGCAATGGAAGAAGTTGTGAAACTAAACAGCGCCGATTCTTTGGTGTTTCAAGCAGAAAAACTAGTTAAAGAATCAGGCGATAAAATTCCTGCCGATAAAAAAACTGAAATGGAAGGTTTAATTGCAGACTTAAAAACTGCTCATGCAGCAAAAGACATTGCAACAATTGACGCAAAAATGGAACCATTAAATGCTCTATTGCAAGCCATATCTGCAGAAATGTACAGTGCAGGAAACAATCAAGCCAACCCAACTGAGGGTGGAGAAGGACAAAAACCGCAAGGTGAAGCTTCTAATGCAGAAGCTACTGATGTAGATTTTGAAGAAGTGAAATCATAATTCTAAAACTAAATTAATCGTAAAGGAGAGCTGCAATTATTTGCAGCTCTTTTTTTTGGAGAAATAAAAGCGAAAAAGATTTAAAAAAAATATTTTTAGTGAAGTATTTCAAAAAATCATACCTTGCCAATGCATCTGCAAAGACAAATGTTGGAAGAAGAATTTCAAAATTGGAAAAACAAGTTGGAACAAGTAGATGATGTGTTAATTATTGGTCTAAAAATTTAGGTTATGAATTCAGAATCTTTGCTAACAAAACTTTTTAAAGCATCTTTACCCGCCCTATTATTATCGGTATTAATGAATACAGGATTATATTTTATGGGTACATCAACAGGTTGGCTAAACCCCAATTATATTCCTCCAAATGCTACCGCTGCTCTTACAATTATGCCGGTAATGTTGGCAACTATATTACCTTTACTAATTGGTATTTTACTTTTTTTAGTCTTAGCTAAATTACTTAAAAATCCAGCTAAAATATTTTGGGTTATTTGTATATTGTTTCTTGCAGTTTCTATGTTAGGTCCGTTTAACTTGGAAGGCGCTGAAGTTACGTATAAACTAATTTTGTGTTTAATGCATATTACTCCAGCTGTTTCATTGCCCTACTTTTTGGGAAAATTTGAAATAAACTCAAACAAAGTTCAGTAAAAAAATTTGATTTTGCTAGCTTAATTCAAATTAAAAACTAAACCTCCCACTTACAAAAAAGTTTCTGCCATCCGCTGCCAAAATCCCTGGACCTGGATAGCCTCCCGACCTTCTTGTAAAATATTTTTGATTGCTAAGGTTATTTATGCCACAGTTTAATGACCAATTTTTTGTGAAAGTATAACTTGTAGTAAAATCCCAGATTCTGTATGCAGGAATCAATCCGTTTTGTGCATTTGCGGTTGGAGTTTCAGTATTTAAAGCATCACTATATGTTTTTTCTGTGTAGGCAAAATTTAAGTTGAAACAAAGTTTTTCATAAGATAAATTAAATCCAGTTCTGCAAATAAATTTGGGTGCATTTTCTATTCTTTTACCTGCTAAATTTAGTATAGTGGACTTTCCATTTACGGTTGTTGAAACTTCAAAATTAGAATACACTGCTTCCATCACAGTTAAACTTACAAAAGGAGTAAACTTTAACTTCGATTTTTCTACTAGACAACCTGCAAAGTCAAACTCTGAATACATTTCAATTCCTCTTGAACTACTTTCGCCTAAATTGCTTCTAAATTGTGCGGTGCTGCCATTGCTTTTAATGATGGGTAAATTGCCAATTCTATTTTTGTATTCTACCCAAAATCCTGAAAAATCCAAGTAAAAATACTTTCCAATTTTACCTTTAATTCCTAAATCATAATTGTATCCATTGGCATCCATTAAATTTTGATCAATGCTATCTAATAAAGAGGCTGGAGTTAAATCTGAGAACATTACCGGACGGTAAAAACTGGAAGCATTGCCATAGATTTTTATGTCTTTGTTTATTTTATACTCTGCACCAAAAGCAGGCAAAATGAAGTTTCTTGTACGCTCAGTTTTAGCTATTGCAAGTTCATTACCATTTGAATCATAGCCAATTCTTCCTTTTGCAATTGAATTTACATGCTCTGCCCTTGCTCCTGCTCTTAAATTTAACTTTTTAAATAGCTCAACATTATATTCTAAATAAGCTGCAAGATTAGTATTTAAAAAATTTAACTCACGGTTAAACCCTACCGAAGGATTAACCAATTCAAAATCTAAATCACTAGCATTTGTTCCTATTCCTAACTGCTGTCTTTTTGTAGTTCCATTAAAATACCTTAATCCGCTTGAAATGGTATGTGTTGATTTTTCTAATTTTTTGGTGTAAGTATATCGTGCCTCTGTTCCAAAGTTCAAGTATAAATCTTTGTCCACTTGTCTGTTCGAAAAAACTCCATCTGCATTTGCTTCGTCTTTTATGTTAATTGCTCTAACAAATCCAACGCTGTTTCTCTCGCCATTTAAACCAAAAACATTGATACAAAAACTGTGAACCGAATCGTTTAAATAATTAAGTTTTACACTTGGAACTAACCATGGCAAACTCATCCAATTTCTATTTCTGTTCGATTGTTGTGGATTCTCAACAAATTGGACGTCGGTTAAACCTCCTGCCTGCTTTGCTTTATAGTCAATTCCACTTAGTTCTGCACAAATATTCCAATTATTTGAAATTTGGTAAGCCAAAGAAGAAAAATATTGAAGTGATGTGTAATTGCTATTTTTTCTATATCCATTGGATGTTCGATATTGCAAATAAGAATTAAAACTCCACTTTCCTTTGTTAAAACCAATTTGAGCAAAACTGCCCAACAAACCAAAACTACCGGCTGTTTGTGCAATTTGTCCGTACAACTTTTTTTCCTTATTTCCTCTAACCACATAATTTACCATCCCACCAGGTTGAGGTCCAAATGCCAATGAAGCACTTCCTCTAATAAACTCAATTTTTTCTAAGGCTTCAAAAGCAGGAGTAAAATAGGCTTCGGGGTATCCCAATGGATCTGCGGAAATGTCGTAACCGTTTTGCCTTACATTAAACTCCCAACTTCTATTTGGACTAAAGCCTCTTGTTGCAATTCCAACCTGTGTGGCATCTTGCTCCCAAATTTGAATTCCAGGAATTGATGAGAATATTTGCCTTGCACTATTTGTAACTAAATTCCCAGATGTTGCATTCACTGAAATAATCTCAACTTTTCTTGCTTTTAGCAATACATTTTCAGAAAATTTGTTTTCATCCAACCTTTTTGAATTATTATTTAACTCAATAATTTCTAATGTAGGAATTATTACATTTTTAAGAGTACTATCCAATTCTAATAAATTATTAGCTTTGATTTCTGATGGTAAATTTTTGGCAATGCAAAGTTGTATTGATATAAAACTTATGAAAAATAACAGAGATTTTGATTTGATTGTAAACATTTACTTTTGCTTATTCTTATTTAGATTAATTCTAAACAAAGAAATGAATTATCTTTTCAGTATTCCAAATTAGAGCATAAAAAAATTTACAAAATCCTATTTATCAATGAAATATTTTTTTATTCTATTCTCAGTTTTCATTACCACAGAAAACAAAATTCAATCATCAAAAAGTTTTCAAAGCACAAATATGTATGGAGAAACCATTTCATACTTCAATTCCAAACAAGAAAAAGCAGTAATCTTATTTTTAAATGGATATAATTTCAGTGTTCAAAAAGCCATCAATGAGAGCAATTTTATAGAAAACGCTTTAAAAAGAGGCTATTCTATTGTTATGCCTGAAGTAAGAAAAACTGTTTATGCCAAAAAACATTATCCAGAGACGGCTGAGTTCCTTGTTTCTCAAAAAAAACTAAACTATTTTACAGATACTCTAATTACCAAATTTGTTAGCAATAACTATAAAGGAAAGCCCATTTTTATTTATGGCTTATCCACTGGCGCCAGGGGAACTTTGCTAATTGCAGAGGAACTGCAAGAAAAGATAAGAGGAATTGCTCTGCTCTCCGGCGATTTTGACCAAACGCTAAACACATCAGACAATCTTATGAAAGCTGCTTTTGGTCCTTTTGAAAAATACCCAAAAAGATGGCAAGAAGAGGAAAATCCAATTTTGGGGTTGCAGCAATTAAAAGCTTCAACTTATATTTACCATAGCAAAGCAGATAAAATTGTTCCTTTTGAACACTCCAAACAACTAAATGCTAGACTTATTCAGCTAAAAAAAGAAAATCTCTTGGATGTAGAAATCAATCAAAACCACGATTTTGAGGCATGGAATTCTAAAACAAACAACATTTTAGATTTTTTTGATGAAAAAATTGAAAAATAGTTTTGTAAAAATAGATTTATATCTATATTTGCACCTCGAAAAAAAACAAGGCCCGTTCGTCTAGGGGTTAGGACACAAGATTTTCATTCTTGCAACAGGGGTTCGATTCCCCTACGGGCTACTAAAAAAATTTAAACAAAATGGCAAACCATAAGTCGTCAAAAAAAAGAATTAGGTCAAACGAAGCGAAAAGATTGAGAAATCGTTACTACGCCAAAACAACTCGTAACTCTATCAAAGCTCTTAGAGCTGAGACCTCTGTTGCCGAAGCTGCAAAAGATTTACCAACAGTTCTTTCGAACATTGATAAACTTGCAAAAAGAAACATCATTCACAAAAACAAAGCAGCTAACTTAAAGTCTAAATTGATGAAGAAGTTAAATGCAATGAAATAAATATTAGTTTAATTTTTAAAAAAACCGATTGAAAACATTCAGTCGGTTTTTTTTTGCACTTATCTTTTTGAGCAATTACAATTTCCT
>JBAXQC010000073.1:0-13537 GCA_037131955.1 Bacteroidota bacterium | reverse complement strand
GGAAATGTGGATGAAATGGCTGCACAAGCCACAAAAGAATTGGATGGAGAAAAATTATTGTTTAGCAGGAACAAAAAATGGGTACCGATATTGGATAAATTAGTAAAAGAAAATGCTACTTTTATAGCTGTTGGTGCAGCACATTTGGGGGGAGAAACGGGAATGATAAATCAACTAAGAAAATTGGGATATCAGTTAAAAAGCTTAGAATAGCTCAATGAACAACTGCGATTTTTTTATTTCCCAAATCCTTATTTTTTAGCCATTCCATTCTCGATAGGCTATCAGGATGTTCCCAATATTTTCCATAGTTTGGTGGTGATGTGGATGAATAGCCGTTTAGGCAAATCAAATCAAGTGTTTGTGCAGCAAGCATGGCATCTATTTGGTAATCTATCGTGCTGTTTTCTATATAGCTTGGCTCATAAGAAATCACTGAATTTTTGGGCACATTTTTTAATTTTTCAATCAATTTACTTTCTCTATTTTGTGCAACAGATTTTTCTTTTTTATAAATCTTATCAGCATAGAAATATGTATCAATTATTAACAATGAAAAAAACAGAATAAAAGTTACATACTTAATTTTAATTTTTTGCTTCCAAATAATTGTAAATATATACGAAACCGAAAACCCAAAAAACAATACTTGAATATTGATTATTCTTGTTAAACATCTTAATGATGCAAAGCCTGGAATTTTAAATAACAAGGCATAAGGTGAAAAATTATTTATTCTCAAAAAGAAGATAAATGATAAAACTGAGGTAAAAAAAATAACATATATAAATTTTGAATCCTCCTTTCTTGACCTAAATAATTTAATAATAATAATCAGTAAAAAAGCAATAAAGCACAGCGTTGCTATTGCCCCAGAAAACAGCTGATGTTCCCAAAAAGAAGGCAGTTTTTCTATCAAATAGGTACTCATAAAATCCCAAATCAAACTTCCTTTTTGGCTAAAAAAATAAGAACCAACTGTTGGTATGGTGTTAAAGATATTTTCATAAGAATTTAATCCCACTGTTTTTGATCTTTCATAATAGGGAAGCATCAATGGCAATAGCAACAATAAATTAAATACAACAACCAGCATAAATTTCAATAACCAATACTTTTCATTTATAAGTAAATATGTTGTTTTCCATCTATAAACAAAAACAAGGCAAATTGCTAGTACTAATGGAAATGTTAACAAAAAACCCAAATAAATGGCACAATAGAATTGAAAAACTAAGGCAAAAATGGCAAATCCCAAATAAACTAAATTCAAGTCTTTATAAAATTTATACATCATCAAAAAAGCTATTGGAATTGCAAATCTCGGAAACGTTTGTGCATGGCTCATCTGTGATTGCAAAGACATAGAAAAGGCAAAAACAAATGCACCCAAAGTGGCAGAAAATGGATTTTTAAAAATAGTTTTAAAAAAAACAAATCCACACAAATAATTTAAACTGCAAACCAAAACAAACCAATACTGAAATGAAAGTTCTCTGTTGGAACCAAGCAGCCTAAAAAATCCATACAAAGGTGCAGTGCCAATTAAATTATCAGAATAGGTAATTATATTATTTTCAGGAAACATAAATGGGGCGTCCCAAAGCGATTTTTCTTTGCCTATCAAAAACTTGTAAGCATGTTCTAACACATACATATTAAACCTTCCATCGCCCAAATCGCCTGGATAATGGGCAAAGTCCCATCCAATTACTTTAAATACAAAAAAGTAAATTCCTGCCAACAATCCCACTATAAAAACACTATAAGTTTGCAACCTAGAAAAAGCATGAACGTCGGTAGTAATATTATTCAATGAATGTTGGGTTTGATGGCAAGCAAAGAAAGTAATAAAATTGTTCAAAAAAAAAGCCCGTCAATTTTTGATGACGAGCTCTTTAAAATTTATTTAAACGTTTACTTTACTCTCTCTGAGTAAGAATTGTTTCTGGTATCTATTTTTATTTTTTCGCCTTGGTTCACAAACAAAGGAACCATAACGGTAGCGCCTGTTTCAACAGTTGCAGCTTTTAATGTGTTAGTTGCAGTATCTCCTTTTATTCCTGGCTCGGTATATGTAATTTCTAACACAACAAATGTTGGTGGTTCTGCTAAAATTGGTTCGTCATTTTCAAATGCAACTTTAACTTCCATGCCTTCTTTCATAAATTTTAAACCTTCTCCAAACATAAAAGAAGGAATAGATATTTGCTCAAACGTATCGTTGTCCATGCAAACAATAAAATCATTTTCGGCATATATATATTGTAGGGTGCGGTATTCTACCCTTGCAACTTCTACTTCTTCGCCCGAACGAAAGCGATTTTCAACTGTTTTTCCAGTTTTTAAATTTTTCATCTTTGCCTGGTAAAAAGCCCTTAAATTTCCTGGAGTTCTGTGCTGGTATTCTACAATTTGAACCAATTCTCCATTGAATCTTAATACTGTTCCTACATTTATATCACCGGTAGTTGCCATTCTTTTAAATATTGTTTTTTTTGCAAAACTAAGAGTAACAATCAAAAAAACAAAAAAGCAGAGATAGAAAATTTTCTAAACTCTGCTTTTTACATTTCAAACCAAGTTTTTTTATGAGCTAAATTTCTTTTGTTCTTTCCATAGGCAGCTAGTTTTTATGGTTGTTTGCTCTGTTTAACTGAAAAACTACACTTGAGTTGGTAAATTTCAACCAACGAACAAAATTATACTGCGAGTTGTATTATTTATCGGTTTATTGGAATTAACTGTGCAGTTTTAAACTATTATTTTTTTATTATAAATTGTGTTTATTAATCTACTTAAAGACTATTTTTGCTTTCGATGAACAAAATTCTTACCAACATTCTTCCAAACGGTTTTAAATACATTCTTGTTCCCAACAATTCCGAGATAAGTTATATTTCTCTAGTAATAAATGCAGGCAGCCGTCACGAAAACAATCTTCAACAAGGAATTGCCCACTTTATTGAACACATACTTTTTAAAGGCACAAAAAAAAGAAACTCCTTTCACATCCTCAACCGAATAGACTCTGTGGGTGGTGAGATAAATGCTTACACTTCTAAAGAAGAAACTTGCATTTACATCACCGTTCAAAATATTTATTTAGAGAGAGCTTTAGAACTGCTTAACGATATTATTCAAAATTCTACATTCCCTGAAAAAGAATTAAAAAAAGAAAAGGAAGTTATTTTAGATGAAATCCTTTCTTACGAAGACAACCCTTCTGATTTAATTATGGATGAATTTGATGAGGTTGTTTTTCCTAATCATTCACTCGGAAAAAATATTTTAGGCACGCAAGAATCTGTAAAATCATTTAATAAAAAAAAGGTAATGGAATATTTTAGTTCCTTTTACACGCCTTCTAATATGGCTCTCAGTATTATTGGGAATCACGAATTAAAGCATTCGGCTAAATTAATTGAGACTTATTTTAGCTTTAATGTATCAAACAATAACCACAGTTTATTAAAATTTTTGCCTACAAAAAAAATACAGCAATTAGTAAAATTAAAAGATATTCAACAAGAACATTTAGTAATGGGAACTTATGCTCCTTCTTTAAAAAGCAAGGATAGAATTGCAATGGTTTTGCTTAATAATTTTTTTGGAGGCCCCGCAATGAATACTAGATTAAACCTTGCTATACGAGAGAAATATGGATTTACATACAACATAGAATCAACTTATAGTTCCTATCAGGATATAGGATTATTTTCTATTTACTTTGCAACAGAAAAAAAGAATTTTAATAAAACTTTAAATTTAGTGAACAAAGAATTGAAATTACTTAGAGACAAGAAAATGGGAATTGTTCAATTAAACAACGCAAAAAAACAACTAAAAGGAAACATTGCTTTGTCTCAAGAAAACAAGGTGGGATTGGCTTCTGGCTTAGCAAAAAGTTTTTTAGTGTTTAATAAAATTGATGAACTCTCTGAAGTATATAAAAAGATAGATAATATTACAGCTGAGCAAATATTAGAGCTAAGTAATAAAATTCTTGATGAAAATAAATTCAATACGTTGCACTTTCAATCAAAAAAATAAAGAATGAACACAATAAACACAGTTGGTATAATTGGTGCAGGTGCCATGGGAAGCGGAATTGCACAAGTTGCATTATTGGCAGGTAATAAAGTTTTTTTATACGATAACCAAACAAATGCAGCAGAAAATGCCACTATTAAATTAAAAAACACCTTAGAAGTTTTAGTTCAAAAAGGAAAAATTAGTGAAGATGATTTACAAAAAGCCAATGCAAATATTTTTTCAGCAAATACACTAGAAGAGCTAGCAAACTGCAATTTGATTGTTGAGGCAATTGTAGAAATTTTGGATGTAAAAAAAACTTTGTTTGCCTCCTTAGAAAAAATTGTTTCCAAAGAGTGTATTTTAGCTACAAATACTAGTTCTCTGTCCATTGCAGCAATAAGTTCGGCTTGTATTTATAAAGAAAGAGTAATTGGTTTGCATTTTTTTAACCCTGCTCCTATTATGCCATTGGTAGAAGTAATTCCGGGTGTTGCCACCAAAGAAAATCTTGAAATAGAACTGATAGAATTAATGAAACATTGGAATAAAATTCCAGTTTTAGCAAAAGATACACCTGGCTTTATAGTTAATAGAATTGCAAGACCATTTTACGGCGAGGCTCTAAGAATTTATGACGAAGGAATTGCAGATTTTGCAACAATAGATTGGGCAATGAAAACGTATGGAGGGTTTAAAATGGGGCCATTTGAATTAATGGACTTTATAGGACACGATGTTAATTTTAGAGTTACTGAAACAGTATTTGAACAAATGTTTTTTGATGCTAAATACAAACCATCTATAACTCAAAAAAGATTGTTTGAAGCAGGATTTTATGGCAGAAAGTCAGGAAGAGGTTATTACGATTACACAAAAGAATTACCAATCAAACCAATAGAGAACGAGGAATTAGGGCAACAAATTTTTAATAGAATTATTTGCATGCTAATAAATGAAGCTGCCGAGGCCCTAAATTATTCTATTGCAAATACTAACGATATAGAATTGGCGATGACTAAAGGTGTAAATTATCCTAAAGGATTATTACAATGGGCAAATGAACTTGGAATAAAAAATGTGGTGAATACATTAACAAATTTGCAAAATTTTTATGGTGAAGAAAGATACAGGTGCAGTGTTTCGCTAAAAAGAATAAGTGAGAAAGATGAACTGTTTATGATTTAAACTAACTCTCGAAAAAAATAAATCACTCCTTTTTATGTCCACCCAAGTGAATTTCCTCGCAGTGTGAAAGACATTTTTTATTAAACGCATACATATTAACATTGGACAAATTCTGTATCAATTTTAATTTAATGCCCAATGATAACCTTGGTAACCGACATTTGAGTATTTAACAGGGATGGATTAATTAATCTATAATTTTAGCGTAATATTTTATTGAATTTATAGTTGCAAAGTGCCTAAAATAGGTGGTTTAGAGCATGGTTATTAACAAAAGCCCTGATTTTATTAACAATAAACAAATATTTTTATAAAAATCCTTGCAATAATGCGGTGTTGATATACATTTGCTAACGTTAACACAATTACTAACAACAAAATAAAAAAAACATGAACAAACAAGAATTAGTTGATGCTATGGCAGAAAGCACAGGCTCAACAAAAGCTGATGCAAAAAAATCTTTGGATGCTTTTATTGAAGCAGTTTCTGGAGCATTAAAAAAAGGTGACAGAATTTCTTTAGTAGGATTTGGTTCTTACTCTGTTGCTGAAAGAAGTGCAAGAGAAGGTCGTAACCCACAAACTGGAAAAACGATTAAAATTGCTGCTAAAAAAGTGGTTAAATTTAAAGCTGGATCTGAATTAGCAGAATTAGTTAACAAAAAAGGTAAAAAATAATTTACCCTTTTTAAAAGATAAAAGCCCTGTGTATTTAATGCACAGGGCTTTTGTTTTTATTACAAAACTTTAAAAAATGGAATCAATTATAAAAGGGAAACTCTATTTATTGCCTTCGGGTTTGGGGAACGAAGAACCTATAAATTTTTTGCCAAACTCTACCTTAAACAATTTGATGGATGCAAAACATTTTATTGTAGAAGAAATAAAAACGGCAAGAAGATTTTTAAGGAAAATAGGTTACAAACAAAACTTTGACGATTGCTTTTTTTGTGGAATTGGAAAACATGCCAACGATAACATTTCTGAGTTTTTAAAAATCACTCAAAAAGGAAATAATATTTTTTTAATGAGTGAGGCAGGTGTTCCCGGTGTTGCCGATCCTGGTGGACTAGCTGTGAGTTTAGCTCACCAACAAAATATAAAAGTTGTTCCTCTTACGGGTCCATCGTCCATCTTAATGTCGTTAATGGCATCAGGATTAAATGGACAGTATTTTTGCTTTAATGGATATGTGCCTATCGATAAAGTTGAACGAGTAAAAAAGATAAAATCAATGGCATTACTTGCCTCCAAAGAAAACCAAACACAAATATTTATTGAAGCACCGTTTAGAAACAATCAATTATTAAAAGACATAATTGAAAATACCTCTGATGAAATTAAACTTTGCATTGCAATGGAAATAACCAATGAAGAAGAATTTATAGAAACTAAATCAATAAAAAGTTGGAAAAAGCACATTCCTGAATTACACAAAAAAATGTGTGTGTTTTTGTTGGGTAAATAATTTTCTATAATACAGGTACAGCTTCTATGAGCTTCATGGTATAAGAGTTTTTAGGATTTTCTAAAATTTCATTTGTACTTCCGTATTCAATCATCTCACCATTTTTCATTACCAATACTTTTTGAGAAATAAACTTTGCCACGTTTAAATCGTGTGTTATGAAAAGATTAGCAAAACCAAATTCTTCTTGTAAGTCTTTAAGTAAATTTAATACTTGTGCTTGCACCGAAACATCAAGTGCAGCAACAGCTTCGTCGCAAATTAACAATTTTGGTTTGCAAGATAATGCTCTAGCAATTACAATTCTTTGCCTTTGTCCGCCACTAAATTGATGTGGAAATTTATAAAAAGCTTCGTCGTTTAAACCTACCTTATTCAGCAACCAATATGCATAATCAAGTTGAGACTTTTTATCTAAAAATATCTTATTTACTTGAATAGCTTCTACAATACAATTTCCAATTTTTAGAACAGGATTCAGGGAAGAATAAGGATCTTGAAAAACCATTTGAACTTTTGAATTGTATTTTAATTGGTTTTTGTTGGAATATGTATTTTTAAAAAGTTCTATTGTGCCAGAATATATGGGCAACAAGCCGGTGATAGCCTTTGCTACTGTAGTTTTTCCACTTCCGCTCTCCCCTACTACGCATAGCGTTTCTTTGCTAAATAAATCAAACGAAATACTTTTTACGGCTGCAATGCTTTGTTTTTTTTTAGAAAAAAAAGATGAATTGTTTGGATAGTGTATGTCTAAATTTTCTGCTTTTAAAACTAACTCTTTTAAGGTGTGCGTTGTTTGATATGTTTTAGTAGAAACTTCCTTCTCTTTTTTTTCTGTTGTTATAAAATCAGAAATTACTGGCAATCGCTCTAAGCTCAAATTTACGCTTGGCCTACACTTTAATAATGCCCTTGTATACTCTACTTTTGGTTGTTGCAAAATTTCATGTGTATATCCACTTTCAAGCAATTTTCCTTTATACATTACTAAAAGTTTTGACGTACATTCCCCTACCAAAGCCAAATCGTGACTGATAAATATTAAGCCCATTCTGTACTTTTCTGCCAATTTTTTTAGCAGTAAAATAATTTCTTTTTGCACAGTTACGTCTAACGCAGTTGTTGGCTCATCTGCAATTAAAAGTTGAGGCTTGCATGCAATAGCCATAGCAATCATTGCTCTCTGTTTTTGTCCACCACTTAATTCATGAGGATATCTTTCGAACAAAACTTCTGGGTTGGGCAATTTTACCTCTTCAAAAAATTCTATCGTTTTTAGTCGAGCTTCATTAAATGACAATTGCTCATGTATCTCTAATATTTCAGCTACTTGATGACCAATTTTTTTTACAGGATTAAAAGAAGTCATAGGTTCTTGAAAAACCACTGAAATACCTTTGCCTCTAATTTTTCGTAATTCTTTTTCTTCTAGTTTTAACAAATCTACAGTGCTATTTTCTTGAAAAAACAAAACTTCGCCCTTAGGAAAATTAGTTTCCAAATTATTTAATAAGCCTAAAACCGACAACATCATTACAGACTTTCCGCTGCCCGATTCACCAACAATACCGAGCGATTCGCCTTTGTTTAACTTAAAGGAAATATTGTTTAATGCAAAGGTTTCTTTATCAGAACCACGGAATTTTACCTCCAAATTTTTAACTTCTAATAGGGTTTGTTCTGCTGTTGAAAACATATTTGGCAAACATACATGCTTTTTTTATTTTTACCGATTGGCAAATCAAAAACATGAAAAAATTCGCATATATATTTTCGCTTTTACTCTTTGTTGCTTCATCTACCTTTTCGCAGGTCAATGAAAACTTTTCTGATGGTGAATTTAATATAAATCCAACTTGGAATGGGGATGTTAGTTCATTTACAGTAATTAATGAACAACTAAGATCAAATAATCAAACTGCAAACTCCACTTTTTATATTTCTACACCAAGCACATTATCAACAGTAGCTCAATGGGAGTTGTTTATTAATCTTCAATTTGCGACATCAGGCTCTAACTATGTTGATGTATATCTTACTTCTGATGTTCAAGATTTAAATGCTCCAAACAATGGCTATTTTGTGAGAGTAGGAAACACATCAGATGAAATTTCATTGTACAAAGTTTCAGCAGGAGTATCTACAGAAATGATTGATGGTTCGGATGGTGCTGTTGCCTCTTCAAGTAATAATCTTGTAAGGCTAAAAGTAACAAGAGACCTGAATAATAATTGGACTCTTAAAAGAGACATGACAGGCACAGGAAACAGTTTTTTTACAGAAGGAACAGTAGTTGATAATTCATTTACAACCTCTTCTTATTTTGGAATTTATGTTAAGCAATCTACCGCTTCCTTTTTTCTAAAACATTTTTTTGACGACATAATAGTTCAACCTATTGTTTTGGATACTGAAGGACCATCGCTAGTTAGCTTTTCGCTGCTTTCGCCAAACACAGTTGATTTATTGTTTTCTGAAGCCTTAAATAGTGTATCAGCCAACACGCTTTCTAATTACAGTTTATTGCCTTCAACTACTTCAATTACTTCTGCAGAATTAGATGCCACTAATTCTTCTTTGGTTCATTTAACCTTATCAGGAAATCTGCAATCTTCTACAGTATATGCATTTACCATTGTAAATATTAACGACGAAGCTGGGAACATTTTACAAAATTCACCTGTAACTCAAAACTATTACATAGCAGGGTTATTTGATGTTTTAGTAAATGAGATTATGGCCGATCCTACTCCTCAAATAGGATTGCCCGATGCAGAATACGTGGAAATTTACAACAAAACAAACCAAAACATTAATCTAAAAAACTATACTTTTCAGCATGGAACAACAATAAGAACCTTCCCTGATGTAACAATTAATGCAGGAACTTATGCCACAATTACTGCTCCCATTAACTCTGGTTTATTCAGCGGAAATGTTATTGCGTTAGAAAATTTGTCAACAAGTGCTCTAACAAATACAGGAACTTCGCTCTCAATCTCAAATTCACTCGCTGAAATTATTCATCAAGTAAACTATTCTGACCAATGGTATGCAGATGAAAATAAATTAGATGGTGGCTGGAGTTTAGAGATGATAGATACCAACAATCCTTGTGCTGGCTTCAGCAATTGGGTTGCTTCTAACTCAATAACTGGTGGAACTCCAGGGCAAATAAATTCTGTAAATGCAATAAATCCCGATGTTATTGCTCCCAAAATAATTGCAGTTTCGCCGCTAAATGCTAATACATTAAAAGTTTATTTTTCTGAACCAATCATTACAAATAGTTTAAACTCTAATCTAATTTATTCAGTAAACAATTCAATCGGAAATCCAAATAGCGTTATAATTCCAAACTTAATTTCTGATAACATCACATTAAGTTTCCCCAACTTCTTCAACAACCAAATCATTTATAATTTGAGCATAAATATTCCAATTTCAGATTGTGCAGGTAACGTAAACTCAGCAATTGTGTCACCTGATTTTTCGCTTTATGCTCCTCTGTTTTTAGATGTAGTAATAAATGAAATTATGGCCGACCCTGATCCATCGCAAGGATTACCAAACGGAGAATACCTAGAATTATACAACAGAACACCCTTTCCTATAAATGCAAGAAATTGGAAATTTAAATACGGAAGCACCGAAAAAATTATTGATTATGGTACAATTCCTGCAAATGGTTATGCATTAATTACTGCTCCATCTGTTGCTGCAAACTACCAACCTTTTTATTCTGTTTTATCTTGTGGTAGTTTAAGTAATAGTGGTTTTTTAACCAATACAGGAAATTCATTAAGTATTTCTGATTCACTGGGTATTTTGCTAAGTACGGTTACCTACAGCGACTCGTGGTACAAAAATAATACGAAAATTGGTGGAGGTTTTAGTTTAGAACAAATAGACCCAAATAATTCATGTGCTGGAATTAAAAACTGGGCAGCAAGTAATGCACAAACTGGCGGAACACCAGGAAATATAAATTCTTTATTCAGTAATAATCCAGATAATGTTCTGCCTAAAATTTCCTCAGTTTGTATTAGTGGAAACTCCTTAAAAATTACATTTTCTGAATTGGTTAAAACTTCATCACTAGATAATTTACTTATTTATTCAGTGAATAATGCCATTGGAAATCCCAACTCTATATCTTTTTCATCACAAGTGGTGTGCAATTCTATTGATTTAATATTTGATTCAATTTTTAGTAATGAGTTAGTATACACACTTACTATTTCTGCAGTAATATCTGATTGCGTTGGAAACCAAACTAACACAAATTCCAATTTTGTTTTTACAAATAGAACGCCAAATGAATACGAAATAGTAATAAATGAAATTATGGCCGATCCCGATCCTGTGGCAGGCTTACCTGGTGCAGAATACATAGAATTATTTAATAAAACATCAATACCTTACAGTTTAAAAGATTATCAATTACAAACAGGAAGTTCAAGCGGAACCATTGGCTGTGTATCTATTGCAGCAAACGAATATTTGATATTATGTGCAGAAAATGATTTAGAATCTTTTTCGAGTTATGGAACAGTAAGTGATGTTGGTTCGTTTTCGTTAACTAACGATGGCAGCATTGTGGTTTTTAGGACTCCATCCGGAAAAGTAATTTCAAGTGTAGAATATTCTTCAAAGTGGTATGAAAGCACAATTAAAGCAAACGGTGGATGGAGTTTGGAACAAATAGACCCTAACAATCCATGTGGTGGAGAAGAAAATTGGAAGGCAAGCATAGATTTAAATGGCGGCACACCCGGCAAAATAAATTCAATAAATGCCAATAATCCAGATGTTGCAAATCCTGTTTTATTAAGAGCATACCCAGTAAATGCAAACACATTAAGAATTTCATTTAACGAATCATTAAATCCAAATTTTACAACAGGTAATTTTTTAGGTGATAATGATTTGGGAAATCCCATTTTAATAAGTCCAATAGGTCCAATTTTTAATAGCATTTTACTTCAATTTTCAACAAATTTTCAATCAGGAATTGTTTATACAATTACAGTTTCTAATCCAATTAAAGATTGTGTTGGAAATGAATTAACAGATACAAAATCAGTGAAATTTGGACTTCCTTCCTTGCCTGAAATTGGCGACGTTATCATAACAGAAATTCTAAGTGACCCAAAAACAGATGGAAACGATTTTGTAGAATTCCTAAATAAATCTTCTAATATAATAGATTTAAAAGATTGTAGAATTTCCAATTACGATACAACAAATTTGGCATTAAATTCTGTTTATCCTATTGACTCCAGCGGATTTTTAATTTTTCCAAATCAATATTATGTGTTAACAAAAGAAGCATCAAAACTAAAAAACTTTTATACTGTTCCTTTGGAGGAAAATTTAATTAATACTTTTAGCTTGCCTGGAATGAATATTGCCGAAGGAACTTTAGCCATTAGCTTATATAACGATGTTATAATTGATAAAGCCTATTATAACGAGGATATGCATTTTCCGCTACTCAATAGTAAAAAAGGCGTGACCTACGAAAAAGTAAATTTAGAAAAACCTTCTACTCAGTATTCCAATTGGACTTCCGCTGCAGAAAGTGCAGGATTTGGGACACCAACCGGAAAAAATTCTCAAGATTTAACACAAAAAGAAAGTGATGATGTACTATCACTATCTGCCGGTTTTGTTTCTCCAGACAACGACGGTTACCAAGATGTAGTAGAAATTTCTTTTGTTTTACCTGAAACAAATCTAGTGGGATCATTAGAAATTTATGATTCTAGGGGAAGACTTGTAAAAACTATTTTTCAGAACCAGTTAATGGGAATAAAGGGCAGTACCATTTGGGATGGAGTAACTAATTCTAATGAAAAAGCGAACATAGGAATATGTAAAGTTTTATTAACCATTTTTGATTTAAATGGAAAAACAAAAAGCTATAAAAAAGTACTTGTGGTTGCAGGTAAAATATAGATTTAACTTCTTTTTAAATACCAATTAAACAGAGTTAAATATCTGCATATCGTATAATTTTTTATAGGCAGAATTCAGCTCTAGCAATTCTTTGTGAGTTCCTCTTTCTAAGATTTCTCCTTTGTTTAATACAATTATTTCGTCGGCATTTACAATGGTTGAAAGTCTGTGTGCAATAACAATGGATGTTCTGTTTTTAAGCAATTTTTCTAAAGCGTCTTGTACAAGTCTTTCAGATTCTGTGTCTAATGCACTAGTGGCCTCATCCAAAATTAAAATATCAGGATTTTTTAGTACCGCCCTAGCAATACTTATTCTTTGTTTTTGTCCTCCACTTAACTTTCCACCCTTGTCCCCAATGTTTGTTTGATAGCCATTTGGTGTTTCTAAAATAAATTCGTGTGCATTTGCAATCTTAGCTGCTTCCATTATTTGGCTTTCGGTGGCATTTTCTTTTCCAAATGCTATGTTATTGTAAATAGTATCGTTAAACAAAATTGACTCTTGTGAAACAATCCCTAAAATTCCTCTTAAAGAATTTAGCTTAATGTCTTTGATGTTTTGGTTGTCTATAAATATGCCTCCATCCGAGCAATCATAAAATCGTGCTAATAAATCTGCAAAAGTAGATTTACCGCTACCAGACTGGCCCACCAGAGCAATTGTTTTCCCCTTTTTGATAGTTAGTGAGACATTTTTAAGTGCATATCCATCATCGCCTTTAGAATATGCAAATGAAACATTCTTGTAGGAGATACTTTCTTTTAATTCGCTTATCACAATTGAACTTGCACTATCTGTAATTAATTCAGGTGCATCTAAAATCATAGAAACACGCTCGGTAGCAGAAATTCCTCTTTGGATGTTGTAATAGGCATTAGT
>JBAXQC010000072.1:0-13912 GCA_037131955.1 Bacteroidota bacterium | reverse complement strand
TTTTTCTAAGCCAGGATCGTCACTGGATTTTCTAAATAAGCTTTTAATGTTTGCAAAAATGCTGCACCTGTTGCACCATCCACAACCCTATGGTCGCAACTCAATGTTAGTTTCATTACATTGCCTATTTCAATTTTTCCATCTTTCACAATTGCAGTTTGTTTAATGCCACCTACTGCTAAAATGCAGGCATCGGGAGGATTAATTATGGCAGTAAATTCATCAATACCAAACATACCTAAATTAGAAATGGTAAATGTATTGCCTTCCCAATCTGTTGGCTGTAGTTTTTTATCTTTTGCTTTTTGTCCGTAAACTTTTACTTCGGCAGAAATTTGAGACAAACTTTTGTTGTCGGCAAATCTTACTACAGGCACCAATAAACCATCTTCTACGGCCATTGCAACGCCAATGTTAATGTGTTGGTTGTATCTTATTTTATCGCCTAACCAAGAAGAATTTATCTTTGGATTTTTACGAAGAGCAGCAGCAGCAGCTTTAATAACAATATCGTTAAAAGAAACTTTTACATCAGCAATTTTATTTATTGCTTCACGAGCTTCCATGGCTTTATCCATAACTACTTCAATTCCTAAATAAAAATGAGGAGCTGTAAATTTACTTTCTGCCAACCTTCTTGCAATGGTTTTTCTCATTTGAGAAATTGGTTCTTCGGTATAACTTTCAACACCACTATTTGCAGTGGTTACAGAGGTAGCAGATTTAAAATTCTCGATGTCTTTTTTTACAATTCTTCCGTCGTCGCCGCTTCCTTTTACTTTTGAAATATCAATTCCTTTGTCCTCTGCAATTTTTTTAGCCAATGGCGATGCCTTTAATCTTCCATCGTTTAAAGTTGAAGGAGCCGCTGCAACAACTGTTGGTGCTATACTTGAAACTGGTGCATCTTCTGTTTTTGGTTTTGATTCTTCTTTTGCTTCTGCCTTTTCAGAAATTGGAGCTGCCGCTAATAATGCCGAAACATCTTCACCAGCTTTTCCTAAGATTGCAAGAATAGAATCTACAGGGGCAGCCTTTCCTTCTTGCACGCCTATGTGTAATAAAACTCCATCTTGAAAAGATTCAAATTCCATAGTGGCCTTGTCGGTATCTATGTCTGCTAAAAGGTCTCCAGTTTTTACGCTATCGCCAACTTTCTTGTGCCATTTGCTCACCACACCTTCCGTCATGGTATCACTAAGTTTGGGCATTTTTACTATCTCTGCCATAATTTTTTTCTTAAATAATATTTTTGAAAATCGCTTAAATTAAATTTAAAATCCATCCATTATGTATGGATAATCGCTTTGAACATATACATCTTCGTAAAGTTCATGAGCTTCTGGATATGGACTTTCCTCAGCAAAAACAACACTCTCTTCTACAATTTGCTTTATTTTTTCTTCCATTTCATCGAAGAATTTTTCGTTGGCAAATTTATTTTTTAGTAATGTTGTTTTAACTTTTTCTATAGGATCTTGTAACTTGTATTCCTCCAACTCTTCTTTGGTTCTGTATTTTGCGGGATCACTCATAGAATGTCCTCTGTAGCGATAAGTTTTCATCTCCAGAAGTGTTGGTCCATCTCCTCTCCTTCCTCTTGCAGTTGCTTCGGCAATAGCTTCGTGCACAGCTTCACATGTCATTCCGTCAACTTGAAATGATGGCATATCATAGGCCAATCCTAATTTATATAAATCGTGAACATTGCTGGTTCTTTCAACTGAAGTTCCCATGGCGTAATTGTTATTTTCAATAATAAAAATCACAGGAAGTTTCCATAACATTGCCATGTTAAATGCTTCGTGCAAAGCACCTTGGCGAACAGCTCCATCGCCCATGTAACAAAGCGTTACTGCATTATTCCCATTGTATTTATCTGCAAATGCTATACCGGCACCCAATGGAATTTGTCCTCCAACAATACCATGGCCACCAAAAAAATTAAATTCTTTAGAAAACAAATGCATTGAGCCACCTTTGCCTTTGGAGCAACCAGTAACTTTTGCCATTAACTCTGCCATGATGTATTTGGGGTGCATTCCTCTGCCAATTGGGTGTGCATGATCTCTGTATGCAGTAATCATTTTATCGTCTTTAGTAATTGCAGATTCTGCACCTGCAACAAGAGCTTCCTGACCTATGTATAAATGACAAAATCCTTTTATTTTTTGCTGAACGTATAAATGTCCTGTTTTTTCTTCGAACCTTCTCATCAAGAGCATAGATTCATACCAGTGTAAATAAGTTTCTTTAGTGAATTTGGTTTTAGCCATTTTTTTTGGTTTTGTTTAGAAAAGTATGCAAAAATAAACCATCGAGGCTATTAAACAAATTATTTATGAATATTAACTTAAGATTATTGGGTTGTTTACTTGTTGAAATGAAAATCACATACAAGTCCGTTTCAAACATAGGAGGACTTGTTGAGGGAAATGATAAAATGAAGCCTTGTTCGCCGCGGCGAATTTTTTGCTTACTTTTTGTATCGAGACAACTAAGCGTGGCGAACTCATGAATTCCTTTATGAATAAATTAAATGATGAATAAAGAGTAAGGCAGGTTTAGCTTCGCTGAGAAGGTTGGGAAGCTGTGCAATTTAAAAGTTTTATGTATGACTTTTTGAGGTTCTATTACTTAGAAATTAACGCAGAATCTTAGCGCTTACATAGTTATTGGACTTTAAAAAGTATGCTGTTATTACTCTTTTATAAACTTACCATTTGCTATTATATTTTGCTTGTTGTCGGTGATGGTATAGGTGTAAAACCCCTTACTTAATAAGCTAATATCTATACCGCTGTTGTTTGAATTTACAAACGTTTGTTGCAATTGGCCAATATTATTGTAAATATTGAGGGAATTGTATAAAGTATTATTTGAAAAATAAATTCTGTCGTTCGCAGGATTAGGAAATAAATAAATATTGTCATTTTTTTCTATATCATTAGAATTAGTCAAAATCCAATTAAAACAATCTGCTCCATTGTCATTGATAATTGGGAAATTAACATCTTCATAACACAAAAAGTAATTAGGAACTCCACAATACAAATTAATATTAATATACATAAAATTTAGGGATGAGAATCCAGACAAGGGCCCAAACTTTTCGTTTATTAAATTTCCAATTAGAGACACCGGTACAGTATCGGTGGGTAAAACAATTTCACCATTGGCTTTGCAAGGAGTTACATGAATATTTCTTAAATTCAATCCATTGTAATTTTGATAATAAACTGAGTCTACTTTTACGTAAGCATGTGCAGCTGATTCAAATTCACCCAAATCCCAAATTTCTCCTATTGCAGCATTTGTTTTAAACGATAAATAAAAAGAATTATTTCTATAGATAAAAACACTGTCGTTGCTTTTGTATAAAAAACAAGGACTTAAATTTTGAATTGAACCAACAATAGGTGGTGCATTAAATTGTGGCCAAGCATTTTGGCATTCTATATTTATTTTTTGGCAAAACTTATTGTTTAGTACAGTATCTTTTACATAACTTGATTTTTGATAGCCAGGAGGACCTCCTCCTGTATACGAATGGTGCCAAACAGCCGCACTGTCTGCCCATCTAAAGTTGTTTTGAGCATTGGCCAAAGTAGAAATTAATAAAATAAAAAGCACTTTTTTCATAGTATTAGTTTTTTATTATTTTTTGATTAATAATTTGATTGTTTTTGGTGGTTATTTTTAAGAAATAAATTCCATTAGTAAATTTAGAAATATCTATTGGAAAATTATTGCCTTGAGTAATTAATTTACCATCCCATTGATAGATTTGATAAGTAGAAATTTGAAGGGGATTGGTAATGTTTAAAATATCATTTGTTGGGTTTGGGTAAGTTAAAAATTGACTTGGCTCATCAACTTCTTTTGTGCTGTTTAAACATTCTGGGGTTAAACAACCATTAGCATCTACTCTCATGAGCCATCCTCTTTGCCTATATGGACTGAACGCCACAGCTTTCCCACAAGCAACAAATCCTCCATCTGGCATTTCATCAAGGTCTAAAAGTTCGTTGTTATCTCCATTTACAGGGTCGTCTATGGCTTGGTAATTTTTCATCCAAATACTGTCGCCATCTGCTGTAAATTTAAAAATACAACCAGTAATATGTCCAATACTGTCTCCATTTTCAATGGTTGTAACTAATCCATCAATTCCGCAACCTGCAATATTGCCATCACTAGTTATCATTAATTTAGTTATTCCAGTGTTTAAACTGCGTTTACCAAAATATTTTGTCCAAATAACATTTAAGTTTTTATCAAATTTCCGTAAATATTTTTTTTGCCAAACGTCTCCATCTGGCTCCCAAGCATCGCTGTAAACACCACCTACAACAAAATCACCATTTGGGAAAACAGCAGAAGAATTGCTGTAATACCAATTATTTGTTGTTGTTCTAAAGCTGTCAACTATATTTAATAATAAATCCAATTTGTATATTACCAAATTTGATGGATCATTGATGTTGTTTTGAAATATTTTGTTCGAAATCATAAAATAATAATTTTCATGTTGATGAAATGTTGAGGATCCCATACTATAATTTTGAAAATTTATCACTTTACTTTCCTGCTCAAATCCTAAAGTATCTAGAATAGAGAGAACTGAAACATTTCCTGAATTTACTGCGTTAACTCTTTTAAGTAGAATTAGTTTGTTTGGTCCAAACTTGTTAAAATAGGATATTGAACTAACATTTATGTTGGAATCAGAAGGTATTATTAAGGATAATTTTGTATTAAATAGAGTATCAAGTAATAGTATTCCTGGTTTTTCACCCAAAATTGGATTATTTGGATGTCTGAAAACTACAGGAATACAAAAGCTGTTTAGATTATAGTTTGTCTTTACATTTGTATAAGGTACAAATGTTTGATTGAGATTACCACAAATAGAATCATAAATAATATTACCTTGGTAATTAAAATGAATAAGATTTGAATTTACATAAGGAATAGATTCACTCCAATTAATTGTAGATGAAACTGTATAAATTTTATTGTTTAATACCTTAACACCAAAATATATTACTTTTTCGTCATTATTTTGTCCCACCCAATTCCAATTGTTCTGACCAAAAATATTGCAACAAATGGAAAACTGAATTGCAAATAAGATAAAAAAAACTTTATTTTTCATACACATTATTTTAAACAAAGGCTTTTGCAAAATGCAAAAGCCTTTGATGTTTTTTTGTTAGTTGTGTTGTACAGTCTGCGATAATAATACTTAAACTATCCTAAAAATATTTTGGTTAATAGTGTGAAACAAAAATAAACAATTAAATTGATAAAACGAAAGCATTGAAATTTGATTTTGAGTCGATTAAAATTTGAAAACCCTTGTTGTGTGAGTGCCTAATTTTGGATCTTTTGATTTTTTTTCGTGCGATTGGTGTTGGAAGTCGAAAAAATGGAAGTGTAACAAAATGTTGGTTGTGATGATATATATTTGAACAGTATGTTTACTTGAATCGGTGTCAGAGGGTTTTTTATTACGATTTGAAGATCTGCGAATTGGCGTCCGCGGCGGCGGATTGGAACTTCAATCTGTAGAATTGCGCAAAAGGTAAGATTGAAAATGGAACGCTCAAGTACCACTTAAACCCGATAGTTTGCCAATGTACTGTTATATGCTGCCTTTCTTTCCGTCATTTTTTATTTCTTAATAAATATTCACTATTTAATCCAAATAAAGCCTTTCAATATTATACAAAGAAGGATTGAATCCTTTTTTACTACTGTTTCCTTTATTATTAGAACGCTTTATGCCCATGTCTAAACGATTTGGGTTAAGCGTAATATTTAATCCTATTTGACAATAGCCTGATGGATTAATGTTTTCGGTAATTGTAAAATCTTTATTCGCAACTGTAATACTATTTCCTATAAGTGTACCCGTTTCTATATACAACTCAAATCGGGTATTTATTTTTTTACTCCAAGAAAGACCGCTTTTTAATGATCCCGTTTGTATATTAATTTTTTTTGCAATTAATGAAGTGTCCGCAATGGTAATCGCACCTGCACTAATTTTATAATAATTACCTTGTGGGGATAAAATAAAACTAAAACGGTTGTTACTATTAGGTTGATAATTAATTGATGTTACTACAGGTAAGATCATAAGAAATGACCATTTAGGATTAAATTTAGCTATATACCCTAACACCGGTAAACCGTATGTAATTCCATTAAAAGCAAGTAATCCTGCACCAGCAATAAAAGTATTACCATTGCTATTTTGCCGTGAGTACAAAAATAAACCAGCAAAGTTTGGAATGTCATTTAGAAATCTTTTTCCATCGGCATTTTCAAAAGCATATAAGCCTGCTATGTAGCTGTTTTTTATTGAAACGTTGAGATAAGTAAGTCCTAAGAAACTAGAATATAAAGCATTGGATGGTATGCCGGAAGATGGTGATAATATTCCAACATTAGAGGAGGTCGAAAATAATAAGCTTTTTAATCTTATTGGTTGAGTTAAAGTGCCAAGTTTTAATTTTGCAAATATTGGAATAGTTAATGCTAATCCTCCATTTGAAAAACCATATTTATTATTTTCTTTTATACTAACCATTCCGGGATAGGAAGAACCGTTAATAGAAAGAAAACTTGGAAGTTTCATTTTTATAGATGCTGATTTTGTTGGATAAATCGTGTCTTTATTTTGGATTAATAATTCTAACAACGTTTTGTTTAGATTGCAATTCTTTAATGGAATACTGTTAATAAAACTGTTAATACCTTGCTGCGTTTCAGCAGCGCTAGGTTTATTTAATAATGTATCGTTAAGGTATGAACTAACCTTATCCCATTCTAGCGTATTGTTTATGCCTATTAAATAAGGGAAATTAATTTGTTTAGGCAATTGCAAAGTTGTTATCATTTTCTTCCATGTCCAAAAGCAATTTCCGGAAAATTTATATTCATTGCTTTTTAATATCTTAACGGTTGCATTTAATTGATTCAAATCATTTTCTCCCCACTCCCCACACCAGAAAGGAACATCTAATGAATTAGACAGGTTTGTATATTCCCGCAAGTTCTTAGCAACATTAGTGCTGTTAAACCAAGAATAGATATGAAACTGAAAACAAATGTTCTTATCTGGTAAAGCTTTAAACATTGAGAAGTCTTGAGCGAAATTATTCCCTTCGAGCATGATCATATGGTTGCTGTCTATGGATCGAATTGAGTCTATCAAAACCTTATATAAATTAGTTAAATCAGCAGCATTCGTTACGTTTGGTTCATTTAACAAATCATAAGCCGCAATAATTCCTCTGTTTTTATATCTACTTGCTATTGCTTTCCAGAGCTGAATGGTTCTGTTTTTATTTGTAGTAGATTCCCATAAATTAATAGGATCAGCATCAGCTGTGTACAATTTTGACGCTCCTCCAGGAGCTGAGTGTAAATCCACTACAGCGTAAACATTGTAATCTTCACACCATTTTAAAACGCTATCAAGAATTTTCCAACCTGACTCTTTATATACGAATGGGGTAGTGTCTTCTTCCAATATTGTATGATTAAAAGGAATACGAACAACATTAAATCCCAATAGACTAATCTTTTTTATATCTGCTTTTGTGATGAAGTTTTTGTAAACAGAATCTCTAAAAGAATTAAAAACATCAGTTCCAGTTAATGATTGCATATTGTTTGCGAGTTCCTTTTCAGGAATAAAACCACCGCCCCACATCCAGCCCTCCCAGTTTAACCAAGCTCCAAGGTTGACTCCATTGAGTTTAATTGGTGTATTATGCCAATCATGAATTTCTTGTCCATGGCGATGAACGAACGATGTGTTATTCCAAATGGTTTGTGCTTGGATTCTATTTACTGAAATCAGAAATGCTAATAGTAAAAGTAGATTTCTTGTCGATTTTGAAACTTGTCTTTTTGTAGTTGTATGTTTCATTATCGGTTGTCAATTAAGGTTGCAGTTAACAAATCTATACAAGAATGTTTCAACGTGAAAATGAGTTGGAATATACCTGCGAAATGCCAATTAATTTATCGTAAAAAAAACCAATTCCTCTGTAATAAACTAAAATGGTATAAGAATTTTCTGTTTCAAAACGGTTGCCTTCAATTGCTGTTTCATCCTCTACTTCGGCTTTCTTTACTCTAAAGTGATAGTTGTAATAGCCTTGTTTAAATGGAGCTCTAAGCAAATACATTTTTTTTGTATCGTCGTAAATCATTTTATACTGGGGCAAACATTTAAAAGCAGAAAATGCACCAGTAACGTAAACATCGCCAGTGTATTGTTTATCGGCAGGTAAGGTAAAATGAACATAAGCATAATCGGCATCTGTGTCTGATAAACCTAGTGCATTTTTTATTACAAATTGACCATTTAAATCTCTATTGTACGAATACTTCTTAAATGCATTTGATTCTTCGTTGTTCATAAAAACATGGTAGTATTTGTCATCATCTCTTCTAATGTTACTTACTCTTAGCGAAGTTAGCTGTAAGTTTTTAATGTCTAATTCTCTAAATTCACTTAAACCGTTAAACACATTTCCTTCGTCGTAATCGTAGGAAAGTGAGTTACTTTTTGCATACATTGGCTTTAAGCTTGTTATAGCATTATCGAATCTTTGATTTTGAAGAATACTCACCAAAACGTTGTTATAAGGCTCATTTAAAGGAAAGTCTCCAATTCCTATTTCAAAATCTACTTCTTGTTTATAGCTTCTGTCTTGATTATTTGTTGCACCATGAACATTGGCGTTGATACCCACTTTTTTTTCAAACACTAAAAATCGTCTAGTTAAAATTAGTTGTTCCGGGTCGTTGTTTTGGTATACTTTAATGATGTAGTTCCCCGACTTTGTTACTTGTAGATTATTGTTTGGAAAACTTAATTTAAAGTGAGTGTAAACAGGCATAGTATTGCTTGATGCTTGCCAATTTGTGATGTTGTCTTCTGGTGACCCATACAAATAATCAAGGGTCATTAAACTAGAAGGATTCCAATTAAAATCGCAATGTATAAATGTGTATTGCAAAGATTTTACTCCCGCTTCTAAATCATCAAAGGCTAGAATAATTCTTTCGCCTTTTGCCAGTTCTATTGCAGGAAAAGATGTTTCAGATTTTTCGTGGTAGCATTGAACAGTTTTTATGGTTGAATAATAAACTATATTATCCATTTGTAATTCTTGTTTTGCATAATCATTGTCTTGAGCAAAAAGAAAACTAAAATTAAAAACCAGTAACATTATTACATGTAGAAAATAGTTTTTGGTGTTCATTAATTTGTTCATAGAATAGGATAAAATGGATTAGGTGCTATTTCAAAACCTTTATATTTGCAAAAATGTAAATTATTTTAGAAAAATATGGTTTTATCAGAGCAAGAAATAGTTAAAAGAAAAGCGTTAGAAGAAATTATTAGTTTAGGAATTAACCCTTATCCGGCTGAACTATTCCATGTAAATGCATCTACAAAAGATATTTTAAAAAATTACGAAAAAGATAAATTAGGCTACAAAGACATAAGCATTGCAGGCAGAATAATGAGTGTAAGAGACATGGGAAAAGCTTGTTTTGCAGAGATACAAGACGAATCGGGCCGAATGCAAATTTATGTTCGTAGAGATGACATTTGTGCAGGAGAAGACAAAACTACATACGATGTTTTGTTTAAAAAACTTATTCATTTAGGAGATATTATTGGACTTACAGGTTACGTTTTTACCACAAAAATGGGAGAAACAACCTTGCACTGTACTTCATTGAAATTATTGAGTAAATCTCTGAAGCCACTGCCAGTGGTAAAGGTGGACGAAGATGGGAAAACACACGATGCATTTTCAGACCCTGAACAACGCTACAGAATGAGGTACTTGGATTTAATTGTAAATCCGGACATTAGAAATACATTTATAAAACGTTCTAAAATGATTTCTTTTATGAGAAATTTTTTAAACGAAAAAGGATACTTAGAAGTTGAAACACCAATCCTTCAGCCCATACACGGTGGAGCAGCCGCAAAGCCATTTACCACTCATCACAATACTTTAGACATGCAATTGTTTTTGAGAATTGCTAATGAATTGTACTTAAAAAAACTAATTGTAGGAGGCTTTGATGCTGTTTATGAATTTGCAAAAGACTTTAGAAACGAAGGCATGAGCAGGTTTCACAATCCAGAATTTACAATGCTAGAGCTATACGTGGCTTACAAAGATTATTTGTGGATGATGAATTTAATGGAAGAGATGACCGAAAAAATGTGTGTAGCCATTCATGGAACTTCAGAAGTTTTAGTGGGTAACAACACCATAAGTTTTAAAAGACCTTGGAAACAATACACGATGAAGGAAGCGATTTTAGAATTTTCAGGTGTAGATATTGAAACATCAAGCGATGAGGAATTAATTGCATCTGCAACTAAATTAGGAATTCATGTTACAGAAAAAATGGGCCGTTCAAAATTAATTGACGAAATATTTGGATTAACTGTTGAACCCAAATTAATTCAACCCACATTTATAACAGATTATCCAAAAGAGATGTCACCATTGGCAAAAAACCACCGTTCGCAAAAAGGATTGGTAGAAAGGTTTGAAGTAATTTGCAACGGGAAAGAAATTTGTAATGCCTACTCTGAATTAAACGACCCCATTGACCAAAGAAAACGTTTTGAAGAACAATTAATTTTGGCCAATAAAGGCGACGAAGAAGCCATGCAATTAGACGAAGATTTTTTAAGAGCTATGGAATTTGGAATGCCTCCAACATCGGGCTTAGGCATAGGAATAGACAGGTTAGCCATGATATTCACCAATTCAAATTCTATACAAGATGTAATTTTCTTTCCTCAAATGAGACCAGAAAATAATCCTTAAAAAAAACAGCCTTGGAAAAATCTTATCTCTCAAAAAATAGTTTCAATGGGAATGACGATAAGATTGCTTGGTTTATTTTTTTTGTTTCCTTAATTTATAGATTGTTTGATGCAGGAAATTTTTCTATTTCTGCCGATGAGCTCAGTGCATTGTCACGTATAAATTACGATTCTTTTTACGATTTAATTTACAAAGGCGTGGTGCCAGATATGCACCCACCATTGGTTCAGATTTTTATTTTTTATTGGTGCAAAATTTTTGGAACCGGCGAATGGATGCTTAGAATTCCATTTGTTGTTCTTGGCTCATTCTCTGTTTACCTGAGCTATTCTGCTGCAAAAAAATTTATTGGCTCCTCTCCTGCCCTATTTGTTATGGCAATTGTTGCCACTTCACAGTTGTTTTTTATCTACAGCAGAATTGCCAGGCCTTATGCCTTTGGATTGTTTTTTTGTTTGAGTGCAGTTTACTTTTGGCAAAAAATTTTTGTAGAAAAATCAATTTCTATCTTTCATTTTTTGTTGCTTGGCTTAAGTATGGGAATGGCAATGCTCACACATGCCATGAGTTTTTTATTTGTAGGAATGGTTGGAATAAGCGGATTATTTTTGTTGCGAAAAGAAATAATTGTTTATTATTTATTGAGTGGTGTGCTGGCAGTTGTATGTTTTTTGCCTTTTATAAATGTTTTTCTCTTTCAGCTCAGCCAAGGCGGTGTGGGCGGCGATAACGGATGGCTGGCAAAACCAGACATAGATTTTTTTGAAGATTTTTTTAAATACATTTTTAACCACAGCAGGTATTATTTGTATACCATGTTGTTGTTTGGTGCATTGCTCATTGTTTTTGCAAAAAGAAATTTATATCCAATAAAATGGAAGTTTATTTCGCTGATGTGGTTTTTAATACCCATGCTATTCGCCTATTTCTACTCCATAAAAGTTAATCCTATACTTCAAAATTCTGTATTAATTTTTTCTACTCCTTTTCTATTTATTTTCCTTTTTTCTTTTTTTGGAGAAATTGAACACAAAAAAATAAAATACCTTTTTGTTTTTTCCTTTTTGGCCTCCCTGCTTTATGTAAGCATTTTTATTCAAAAAATATATTCCAAACAATTTTTTGGAGTGTACAAAGAAATTGTAGCGCTATCTGAGAAATGGAATAATGTGCTTGGCTCAATAAATATTGAACATAAAACAAATGTAGATTCGCAGTTTTTTATAGACTATTACAACAACAGACTTTACGAAAAAATAAACTATGGTCAACTTTATGTAATAAATTTAGAGAATTTAAAATACTTTGAAAAAGAAGTGGAAAGTGCTTCAAAAAGCAAGAAATACTTTTCGTATTCTTGGAGTAATCTAGACAATCAATTTGAGGTTATTCCAATTATAAAAAAATACTTTCCCTACTTAATGGAGAAAAAATATTTTAACAATTCTGAATTCTATATTTTTTCTAAAAGCAAAAACAAATACACCATCAGTGATTCCTCTCAGAGAGTTTTTACTTGCAATTTTTCTGCTCCAAGCTCTCCGTTTACAGGTGCAAACACATCTTGGCAAAGCGATTCTAGTGTTCAACTTTTGTCTGCAACCAACAACTACAGTATAAATTACAAAAACCTTTTAGAAGGTAGTTTCTATGATAAAAATTCTATGTTAAATGTAAGTGTAGATTTAAAAAAACTATCAGATAACAGCAATGCAATTTTGGTTTTTGAATGTAAAAGAAATGATTCTCTGATAGAATGGAGAGGATTGAATTTTAATTTATTCAACTCAAAAAAGGATGAATGGTACAACTTGAATTTTGTGTGCAAATGGAATAAAAGTTATAAAGCGGGCGATGAAATTAGTTCATACATTTGGAACAACGGAAACGATTCCCTATTAATAAAAAACTTTAAGATAGAATCTGTTCAAGGTAATCCGTTGGTTTATGGAAAGTACAATAATTGGTAATTAGAAAAATGGAAGTAGAAAACAAAAAAATTGCTGTTATAGGTAGCGGAAGTTGGGCAACTGCCATACTAAAGATGCTGCTGAACAATTGTGATAATGTGGGTTGGTGGGTAAGAAAAAATGAAACAAAAGAGTACATTCAAAAATATAGTCACAACCCAAATTACCTGAGCAGTGTAGAATTAGAGGTGAGTAAAATTAACATTGAAACAGATATTACTAACATCATAAAAAATTACGATTTACTAATATTAGCAGTACCAGCAGCCTTTTTAAAATTATCGCTTGGCCAAATTACGGCAGAAGATTTACAACATAAATTAATTTTTTCTGCTATCAAAGGAATTGTTCCAAATGAAAATCAAATAGTAGGAGATTTTTTAATGGAGCATTACGGAATTCCAATTTCTAATATTGGTGTAATAACTGGGCCATGCCATGCAGAGGAAGTAGCATTAGAAAAATTATCTTATTTAACCATTGCCTCGCAAAACCAAGAGGCCGCAGCTTTTTTGGCAAACCACCTTTCTTGCAGGTATTTAAAAACAACGCTTAGCGACGATATTTTTGGAACAGAATACTCTGCTGTTTTAAAAAATATTTTTGCTATTGCCAGCGGAATTTGTCACGGTTTAGGCTATGGCGATAATTTTCAGGCAGTATTAATTTCCAATGCAATTCAAGAAATACAAAGATTTGTAGAAGTTGTTCATCCAATTGAACGTGACATAAAAAGTCCGGCTTATTTGGGAGATTTATTGGTTACCTCCTACTCTCAGTTTAGCCGTAATAGAACTTTCGGAAACATGTTAGGTAAAGGCTATTCGGTAAAATTTGCACAAATGGAAATGAACATGATTGCCGAAGGATATTATGCCGTAAACTGTATTCATCAAATAAACAAAAAATACAATGTACACATGCCAATTACCAATGCAGTGTATAATATTATTTACGAAAAAATTTCTCCGGTTATAGAAATTAGGTTGCTCACTGAGTTATTGGGATAAATTAGTTTTTTATACTAATTTCATTTATCACTTAGCGTTCCGC
>JBAXQC010000071.1:0-14317 GCA_037131955.1 Bacteroidota bacterium | reverse complement strand
AAAAAACTAATAAGTTCTAAACAAACTTATCGCCTTTTTGCATTTTAATGTCCGTTACAACTTGCCTGATAAATTGTTCGTTGCTTTTTCTGCAAATCAATAAACTGTCGTTAGATTCTACAACAATATAATCTTGTAATCCTTCTATAACCACTAATTTATGTTTGGGCATGTTTACAACGCAGTCTTTAGAATTATAAATCATTACGTTTTTTCCTACCACGCCATTTCCCTCTTCGTCGTGGTTCATTTTTTCGTACAACGAACCCCACGTTCCTAAATCGCTCCAACCAATTATAGATTCTCTTACATAAACATTTTCTGCTTTCTCCATTATACCATAGTCAATAGAAATGTTTTTGCACATGGGATAAATTTCTTTGATGAACTCTTTTTCTTGAGGTGAATTTATTTTTTCTTTTCCATCATTAAACAAAGAAAATTCTTCTGGCATATATTTTTCAAAAGCATTAAGCATGCCTTTTACTGAGGCAACAAAAATGCCTGAATTCCACAAAAAATCTCCGCTCTCTAAAAAGAATTTAGCCATTTCTAAGTCGGGCTTTTCGGTAAATGTTTTTACCTTTTTAATTCTTTTGTCCGTTTCTTTTTCGTTTGATTCTTTGTACTGAATGTAACCGTATCCTGTATCGGGTCTTGTGGGTTTTATACCTAATGTAAGCAAAGAATTATTGCTGCTTGCTTTTTTAAAACAAGAGTTAACGGCTTTTATAAATGTTTCTTCTTTTAAAATTAAGTGGTCGCTTGGAGCGATTACCATTCTTGCATTTGGATTTTTTAGTGCAATTTTAAAAGTAGCATAAGCAATACATGGAGCAGTGTTTCTGCGGGCAGGCTCCAGCAATATTTGGTCATCACTTAAATTGGGCAACTGATTTTTAACCAATCCACTATAAATTTCGTTGGTTACAACGTAGATATTTTCTTTTGGACAACATTTTAAAAATCTATTGTATGTAAGCTGCAAGAGTGTTTCACCTAAGCCTAAAACGTCTATAAATTGTTTGGGATATTGCGTAGTGCTCATAGGCCAAAATCTGCTGCCAATTCCACCAGCCATAATAACGCAGTAATTGTCTTTTGATAGTGTCATTACTCTCTTAGTTTTTTTGGTTTTTAAAATAAGGCTGCAAAGAAACGAAAAATGAAATTAAAACACTTCTTTTGAAATGTATTTGATTTTAAATTGAATTTTTTTATGGTTTTTTAAGTGATAAGCACTACTGATCTAATTTACATATCAAACAATGTTTGAGAAACAGGTTCCACCTCGGCCAAAGGATGAACCAAATACTTTCTTTTGGTTTTAATTTCTATGCACTCAAACCGCACTCTTAGTTTTTGTCCTTTTTGGAACAATCGTTCTGTGCCAAGTTTAAAAATAGACATGTAAGGTATTTCTTCTAGATGAACTTTATTGGTTTTTTTTAAATCGTAGTTTCTTAATACTCTTAATAGCTGAACATCTGAACAACTACTGGCGGCTGGGTTTTGCATATATGTCAACAAAGATTTTAATACATCTGCTGGGAAAATTTCTTCGTTTAAAAACGGTTTTATTAATGTTTGAAATTCGTTTTTCCATTCTATGCCGTGTGGCTTTACGTTTCTATAGACTAGTTGGTATTTTTGAAATGTAACCAGATGTGCAATTTCGTGAACCAGCGTAATTAAAAAGTTATAAGGATTGAGGTCGTGGTTAATGGTTATTAAATGTCTGTTGTGTTTAGATGGAGCGGTATAGTCTCCAAACTTGCTTGCTCTGCTAGGTGTTATTTTTAAGTTAAAGTTGTAGTACAATATCCAATCAGCAATGGTATTTACCGACTTTTCTGGAATCAACTTTACCAAAACTTTTTTGTAATTTTCTTTTGGGTCGGTATTGGGTTTTAATCCTGAATGGTGCATTTAAAAATCAAAAAATAGTAAATGTCAAAAGGCTAGAGAGATAAGCCAAAGTACCCATCATCACAAATTGTATCACTGGCCATTTCCACGATTTTGTTTCACGGTAAACCACTGCTATTGTGCTCATGCATTGCATGGAAAAAGCATAAAAAAACATCAACGAAATACAAACGCCTGTTGTGTAAACGTTTGCTCCGGTTAGTGGATTTTTTTCTTCTATCATCTTTTGCCTGATAGAGGTGGTGTTTTCTGTGTTGCCCACACTGTATATGGTTGCCATTGTACCCACAAATACTTCTCTTGCTGCAAATGAAGTAATAAGTGCTATGCCAATTTTCCAATCAAAGCCAATAGGTTTTATGGCAGGCTCAATTATTTTTCCTAAAATTCCTGCATAAGAATTTTCTAATTTTTGCGACTGAAATACAGTTTCTAAACTATCCGTATTTGCATCTTTTACAAGTAGTGCTTGTTGGTGATTTTTTTGCAAGTTCTCAAACCTTTTCCCCGGGCCGTAAGAAGACAATACCCACAAAACAATGGATATGGCAATAATTACTTTTCCGGCATCAAATAAAAATACTTTTACCTTTTCTAGTATTGTTAAGCCTACGTTTTTCCACCTTGGTGCTTTATAAAAAGGGAGCTCCATAATAAAATAACTCCTTTCTTTTGTTTTTAAAATCCATTTAAAAACCACAGCAAATAGCAATGCAGCTATGAATCCTATTATATAAAATGCCATTAAAATTAAAGCCTGTTTGTTAAATATCCATACGTAGGCATTGTTTGGAACTAGTATAGAAACCAAGAGTGTGTAAACAGGCAATCGGGCGGAGCAACTCATTAATGGAGTTACTAAAATGGTTATGAGTCTTTCTTTGTAATTAGATATGGTGCGGGCACTCATTATTGCTGGAACAGCACAAGCCACACCGCTAATAAGTGGTATTACCGACCTGCCGTTTAAGCCAAAAGGCTGCATCAACCTGTCCATTATAAAACTAACCCTGGCCATGTATCCGCTGTCTTCGAGAATAGAAATAAAAGCAAATAACATGGCAATTTGTGGAACAAAAATTACTACACCGCTTAGTCCGGCTAAAATGCCGTTTACGAGCAGTTCTTTAAAAACGCCGTTGGGCAAGTTGTTATTTATAAATGTTGCTATGGCACCAAACCCCGTATCAATTAAATCCATAGGGTAACTGGCAAAAGAAAATATGGTTTGAAACACTGCAAACAATACGGCCAAAAATATAAGATAGCCCCAATATTTATGGGTAAGCACTTTATCTATGGCATAGGTTCTTGATGGTTTTGCATTTTTCTTTGAAACAATTTTGCCAATAATTTTCGACAGTTGCCTGTATCTCTCAATAGACTCCAGTGCCTGTAGCTTTCTGGCATCAAACTGGTTGAGCTCTAAAATGTTTTTTACTTCTTCTCTTTTTTCTTTGTTGTGGTTAAAGTAGCTTATGTTGTGCAGGTTGTTGGCAACAATAAACGAGGCAAAAGCACAATTTACTTTTAAAACTCGGGCAATGTCGTTTATGGCTTTATTTTCTATTTGCTCAATGTCTACAATACTAATTTCTGAGGCCGAAGAGTTTTTAGAAAGCGCTAATTTTAATTCTTCTACGCCTTGTCCTTTTCTGGCGTTGAGCTCTACCACAGGAATTCCTAGTTGTGCAGATAATAGGGTGGTGTTTATGGCTATTCCATTTTTCTCTGCCAAATCCATCATGTTTAGGGCAAGAATTACCGGAATTTTTAAATCAATAACCTGAGTGCACAAAAACAAACTGCGTTTTAGGTTAGAAGCATCGGCAACAACAATGGTAAGGTTAGGATAGTTTTCGTTGGCGGGGTCAGTAAGTATGTTTACGGCAAGTTCTTCGTCTAAAGATTTAGGAAACAAGCTATAGGTTCCTGGCAAGTCTAAGAGTTCTACTTTGCTTTTGTCTTTCAGGTAAAAAAAGCCGCTTCGTTTATCTACTGTTACGCCCGGAAAGTTTCCAATTTGTTGGTTAAGACCAGTAAGCAGGTTAAACAAAGTAGATTTGCCACAATTAGGATTACCTAATAATGCAACTTTTAGGACTGCGTTTTTTTTGTAGGGTGAAGTGAAATCTGTATTCGTCAATTTTTTGCCTCCCTGCTTTTTAAATGGTGTTTACCAAAACAGTTGAAGCTTCTTTTTTGCGGAGGCTCAACAAATAATTGTCTATTTTAATTGCAATTGGATCTCCCAAGGGGGCATAACTAAGCATAGTGATTGTTTCTCCTGGTGTGCAACCCATTTCTAGCAATTTAAGACTGAGGTCTAGGTCAGTAAATTGTTCTATTGTAGCTTGTTGCCCTATGGCTAATTTATCTAAAGTTAGTTTCATTATTTAGAATAGTTCTAAATATTGCGAATGTAAGGAGAGTGAAATGAAAAATCAAACTAAAGTAAATAAGAAATAATAAAAAAGGTGAAAATGAATGAAAAGCTAAAATTCTATTTCGTGCAATACTAATAAAGGCTTTTCTCTGCACATACAAAACAAGATTTTTTACCAAGGCACACTATACTTTCCCTTTTTTTCTTGTGGTTGAAAATAAACAGCAAAAAATTAATATGTCTGCTCTAAACTAAGTTCGTACTAACCTAATTAAAGTGTGTGTAATCTCTTTGTAACAATTGAAGTAAAATAAAACTCAAGCTCCCACTTTGTGTTGAGCCACTACTTCATCAAAACAATCTTTCCGCTTACATAATCGGGCTTTCCGCCAATGTTGGTATATCGTATGGTGTAGGCATATACGCCTGGAGCATACGTTTCTCCATTGTCCATCTTTCCATCCCATCCCTTGGTTGGGTCTATAAGTTCTATTAATTTATTTCCCCACCTGTCAAACACAATAAAGCTAAAGGTATCGTCGCTAACAAAGGTTAATTGGGGGTAAAAAACATCATTGATGCCATCGTTATTGGGTGTAAAAGCATTGGGTATATACAACCTTGGTTTTTGTTTTATACACACCACATTGCTCCTGCTAGAATCTGAAATAAAAAATATGGGGTTAAAAGCTTCGTAAGCATAAACGTAGTAGCAATAATTACCATCGGGGCTTAAATTTCCTGATAAAAAATCTTGGCTATAGAGCACATCGTCGTCATAAGTTTCTTGTCTTGTAAAGGTTTCTTCTTTTCCAAAGCTTCTGTAAACTCTGTAATACCTCACTCCGGCTGTCCAATCAGCATAAGGATTCCAATCTATTCTGTTTATATAGTTTAAGGATGTTTCGGCCTTTAAAAAAATTGTTCTTCCAATATTAGATTCAACAGATGCAATTCCGCAACTGTCTATGGTTTGCACCTTGTAGTAGTAACTTCTTTCGTCGGAAAACGCCAAAGAATCTCTAAATTTTAAGTTATACAAGGTAGAAAAATTTACTCTGCCTACTACCAAAAATGGACCTTCGGGCTTATCGGCCCTTAGTATTTTATAGTATTGAACTTTTGCAAGTGTATCATGAATAAAAGAAATCTCTACTAATGAATCAGAAAAAACAGAAGCATGTTTTAAATATAGATAAGCGGGTTGTGCCGGAAGTTGTGCAGATAGTTCGGATGTGTTTGAATTAGAAGCAAAAATTAAACTGTTTGAAACAGCTTTTATGTAGTATTTGTAGGTGGAAGGATTAGAGTTTATGTTGTGCAAAAAAATTGTATCGGGGGTTTGGGTGAGCAGAGTATAAGCACCGCCGTTTTCAGAAACATATACTTCGTAGAATTTTAAGCCAGATGGCATGTTTACGTAGTTTGTCCAAGTAAGGTTAATTTGTCGCAAACAAATGTTGAGTGAAGTTTGCAAATAAATTGTTTTGTGCACCAAGCTGGCGTTGCTAACTTTATTGCAGGAATCTTTGGTAGCCACTCTAAATTGCTCTGGCTGCAACTGCGGCGAACCTCCAATGTAATTTATGGTGGTAGTATTTGCACCAGCGGGTGTGGCTATAGTTGTGGGTGTGCCTGAGTTTACTTGATATACCTCGTAGCCAGTAGCATCGGGAGAGTTGGAGGCAGTCCATGAAATTTGAATTGCACCGCTTACTAAATCCACCGAAACAATATTTAGTGCAGGTGGAAGTGGTTTGGCATTTAAAAAGAAGTTTTTCTTGGAGTTAGATTTAGAAAAACAAGGTAAAACATCTCCTATTTCTATGCGGTATTTTATAGAATCGTCGCATTGAATAATTGTATCGGTGAAGCTTGTTCCATTTGCAATTCCTGCTAAAACTTCGAGGTTGTTTGGAGCAGTATTGTATTGCCTGTAAATAAAATAAGTGATGGCTGAAGTTGGCAACAAAGGATTTCTAATGGCATTCCAAGAAAGTTGAGCAATTCCTTCGGTGGCATTGTTCAGGGTTAAGTAAATGCTAGAAACTGTATCGGTTAAAAATGGAATGGGGCTAGAGTTGTAGTATGCCCTTGCAAAAAAATGGTAAGCCTGAGTATTGGCGTTGGGGGCGGCAATAGGTATATTTATTTGCGAAATGCCAGCATTGTTAGTTGCTACTGATTGTGCATAAGTACCGTTTAAATTATTTGACAAGAAAAATCTAAGAGAATCTAAGGTATTGCCCGATGTATTAAAATTTTGCCACAAAACATCAACGCTTCCATTGGTATTTACTTGTGTGCAGGTTAGGATAGGCGGAGTAGGTTGTGCAAACAAGTTGGCTTGTACAAAAACAAATAAAAGCAAAAATTTACGCCAAATACCCTTCATAAAGAGAGCAAATTTAAGCAATAACTAATAAATAACATCTTTATTGTGGATTTTTGCCCACAACCAATTGTAGAAAAGTATCGGGATTTAAATATTCTTGACACAATTTAAGGATGTTGTGTGGTGTAATTTCATTTATTACCTTAACGTATCTGTCGTAATATGAGTAATCAAGATCATACATCAGCAAGCCTACAAATCTATCTGATAGAGAAAAAGCGCCGTCGCAATTTTTTAGAAGTTGCCCTAACATATAATTTTTTACAAGGCTTAATTCTTCTTCGGAAACCAGCTCATTGCACAATATAGAAAGTTCTTTTTTTATTTCGATTAATGCACTGCCACAAACATCTGAACCTACTTCCGAAGAAATTACCCAATAGCCTCCTTCAACCTTTGAAACCAATCCGCTGCCTATGCCATAAGTATATCCTTTGTCTTCGCGAATATTTTTCATGAGTCGGCTACCAAAATACCCGCCAAGAATAGTGTTTACAACTTGCAGCGCTGCAAAATTGGGATGAGTTTTATTAAACATTGGTTTGCCCAATCTTAAAGCACTTTGCACAGCGTCTTCTTTTTCAATAAGGTGGTTTAAGTTTTCTGCTTGTTGAAATGATAAATTTAACAGATTGTTTTTCTTTCCTTCTTTTACAATTGAACCCAGAGTTTCTTGAATTTCGTTGATTTGGTTGTCCTCTATTTTTCCTGAGGCAACAACCACCATATTTTGTGTGGAATAATTATTATTGAAAAAGTCGGCTACCATTTGATTGGTGATGGAAGAATAATCTGCTTCGGTATTTTTACGGCCATAGAAATTATCTATCCCAAACAACATTTCTTGAAAGTTTGAAGCGGCAACATCGCTAACTTTTTTGTTTCGTGTAAGAAACTGTTGAAAGGTATTTTGGTTGTGAATTTCAAATTCTTCTTTAGGGAAATTTGCATCTGTTATTATTTGGCACAAAACGTTTAAGGAGGGACGAAGGTATTTGTTGAGGGCGTAAATTTTTAATGAAGCCCAATCCGAATTGCATTCTGTTTCGAGATAAGAGCCGTAAAAATCTATTTCTTCTGAGATTTGTTCAGAGGTTTTTTGGGATGTGCCTTCTATGCACAATTTATTGGCATAAGAGGCCACCAAGGCTTGTTGCTGGTATTTTGTTCCAGCAAAAAAAAGCACTTCAACCTTGCAAAGATCTTGCTCACCTGCATTTATTACATGCAACGAAACACCATTTTTTAATTCTATTTTGTTTGCCTTTATAAGGTCAATATTTTTTATCGACTCAAATTGCGGAGCACTATTTCTTACTAACATAATTTATTTTTTTGAAGCGTAATACAATACAGAACTATTAGAAGTTTGCAGATATTTATGGGCTGTTTCTTGCAACTGTGCGGCCGTAATTTGAGCATACTTTTTTGGTTCATCGTTTATCATGTTGGCATCGCCAAGCCATTCATAAGTTGCTAATCCCAGAGCTCTGTTCATTATATTTACCTCTGTAAAAGCCAATAAGCTTTCTACTTTGTTTTTTGATTTTTGCAATTCTCTTTCTCCTACCAATTCGTTTTTTAAAATTTCTAATTGTTCTAAAATACTTTCTTCGGCAGTTTTAAAATCAATGCCAGGCAAAAGCTTTCCCGAAACAATAAATAATCCAGGGTCTCTGTCTCCCGATAAGTAGGCATGTATATCAGAAAATATTTGCTTTTCTTTCATCAACTTTTGCTCTAGTCGGCTAGAGGCTCCATTGGACAGGATGTCCGAAATCAAATCCATTGTTGGATAGTCTGTATGTAATCTGTCGCAAATATGATAGGCAATGTATATGGCATCCTGAGGCACATCTCTTTCTACTTTTAATTCTCTGCGTTGAGTTTGCTTTGGTTCTTGTGGTAAATTTCTTATTGGTTTGGGAGGTGATGCAATGGGTGAAAACCATTTTTCTACCAAGTGCTGCGTGGTTTCTAAGCCTATGTTTCCGGTAACCGAAAGAATGGCATTAGACGGCAAGTAATGCTTAAAAAAGAAGGCTTTTACATCATCTATGGTAGCATTTTCTATGTGAGAAATTTCTTTTCCTATGGTATTCCATAAATAGGGATGAACTTTATAAGCAAGAGGTTTCAACAACAACCACACATCGCCATAAGGCTGATTGAGGTAGCGTTGTTTGAATTCTTCAATTACCACACTGCGTTGCACCTCTAAACTTTTTTCAGAAAAGGCTAAGCTCAACATCCTGTCCGACTCTAACCAAAAACCAGTTTCTACATTGTTGGAGGGAATGGTTAAGTAATAATTAGTGATATCGTTGTTGGTAAAAGCATTGTTTTCTCCTCCAGCTCTTTCAAGCGGTTCGTCGTAGTTTGGAATGTTTATGGAACCGCCAAACATTAAATGCTCAAACAGATGTGCAAACCCAGTTTTATTGGCATCTTCATCCCTTGCACCTACATCGTAAAGAATGTTTATGCATACCAATTTTGAAGCCTTGTCTTGGTGGTGAATTACCGTAAGTCCGTTGCTAGTTTTATATTTTGTAAAGTGTATCATTTAATTTTTGAATGTTTCAAAGTTAGAGCAAAAAAGAAATTAAAGTGCAAATAAAAATCAAAATATACTTTTATTCAATTGGCATAGTTAAACATACTTTTGTTCCCTTTTTGCCAAAATCTGATTTGTCTGTAATTTCAACACCAATACTGTTTCCGTAGATATTTTTGAGCAGTTGAAGTCTATCTTCAGAAATTTTACCAGCTAGCGAAACATGTAAACTGTTCTCTTTTTTGTTTTGTTTAGAGTAATTTATTCCAACTCCATTGTCGTCTATAATACAAATTAATAAACCATCTTTTAAAGTAAATTCAATAGTTAAACTTCCACCAGTAGCAATTTCACCAAACCCGTGCAATATTGAGTTTTCAATATATGGTTGAATAATCATGGAAGGAATTTTTATAAAATCGCTTTCAATAGTATCGTCTATTTTTATTTGATAAGTAAACTTATTCTGAAATCGGAGGTTTTCTAACTCTAAATACAATTCTAAAGTGCTCAATTCTTCTTGCAGAGAGATGAATGCTTCTTCGGAGTTGTTTAATATTTTTCGAATAAGCTTAGAAAACTTACCCAGGTATTTTACGGCTGATTTTTCTTCGTGGTTGATAACAAAATGCTGAATAGAATTGAGAGAGTTAAAAATAAAGTGAGGATTCATTTGAGCTCTCAATGCTTTTAACTCATTGTTGGCTTTTTCTATTTGAGCATTTAAATTATTCCTTTCTATTAATTTTATTTTAGATATTCTTTGTCTTACAAACACATAAACAATAGCGGAAAATAATAGTGAAACTCCCAAGACAAACCACCACTTTTTCCAAAATGGTTTTAAAATTTCAAAGGAATACTCAACAGGATTTGGTGTCCAAATTTTTTCGTCGTTGCAACTTTTTACCAAGAGCTGGTATTTGCCTGGAGGCAAATTAGAATATTTTGCAGAATTTTCTGGAGAGGGTGGCGACCATAATTTATCAAACCCGTTTAATTTATAGGAGTAAAGAATTTTTTCGGGATTAGAAAACGATAATCCTATAAACGTAAATTTTATGTTGTTTTGATTGTGTTTTAGTTTTAAGTTTTCAATTAAAAGTGTGTCTCTATAAAATACACTTATACCAGTAATGTGTGTTTTAGGAAAAAAATTATTTGAGCGATACAGATCAGGATTAAATTTTATGAGGCCGTTAACAGTACCAACAAATAGGTTATTGTTATTGTCTAAGAACAGTCCACCGGTATTACACTCTCCGCCCATAAAGCCATCTGCTTTGCCAAACTTTTTTATTGATTTTGTTTTTGTTTGATGGTAAAGTTTTAAATCAAAATAACTTAATCCTTGGTTTGTGCCAATCCATAATCCTCCTTTGTTATCTGGCAAAAGAGAGTAAACTAAATTTGAACTTAATCCATCTTTTACAGTTATTTTATCACTGATTTTATTGTTGTTATAAACATAAATTCCATCAAAACTTCCCAAAAAAATATTCCCAAACTTGTCTTCTGCCAAAGACAAAAAAGATTCTGAATTTAAGTTTAAATCTTTTGCTATGTCCACATATTTATCACCAGAAAACTTATACAAACTCCCTTGGTAGGCACCCATCCAAATGTTTCCATTTTTATCTTTATAGATGCAGGAAACATCGCAATCGCCATTGTCTTGTTTTAGAATAAATTTTTTTATTCCTCCAGATTTTTTGTAACGCCAAGCTACTCCTCTTCCGCCAAACCAAAATGTATTGTCGTCCTCAATGAATAATGAGAAAATTATTTGACCGTATAATTCTGGTATAGAAGGACTGCTTAATTTGCCGTTTTTAAAAACACTTATTCCTTTGTTTGTTCCCAACCAAACAGCATTGTCTTGGTCAGTAGCAGCACACCACACAAAATCATCAACAAGTCCGTTTGAGGTGTTGTATTGCTTAAATTTATCATCTTTGTATTTTACAAAAAAACCTCCCCCACCTGTTGTGGCAATTAAATTTCCTTGATTGTCTCTAATAACATTAAATACGTAATTATTAAAAATTCCATCTTTGGCATCGAAAGCTAAAAACCCATTAGATTTATACTTAAATAGTCCTTCGTAGGTGCCTAACCAAATTATATTTTCATCGTCGATAATAATGCATGAAATTAAACTGCTGTTGTAGCTATTGCCAGTTATGTATTGTTGAATAGAGTTTTTAAAAACCTTAAATAATCCATTGTCTGTGGCAACCCATAAAGTAGAATCTTTGGCTATAGTAAACGAGTTTACTTTTTCATTTACTTCAATTCTTTTAGTAAATAAGAGCTTGTCTAATTCTTTGCTTAATTGCGATTGATATAAAAAATCATTTACTACAAATAATAATTTTCTATCAGCTACATTAAAAAGTAATTTTGAAATGCTATTTTCTTGGTTGTTGTAAAAACAGCGTACTACTTTTTTTTGAGCAATAGAAAATACACACAAACCTCTTTCTGTGCCGGCCATCCAATAATCATTGTCGATTTTTGTAAAGCACAAAACGGTATCGCTGCTTAAACCGTTTTTCTTGTTTATTATAAAAGAACTGTTGTTTTCTCTAATAAAAATTCCACCTCTTGTGGCAGCTAATAAAGTTCCATTGTCAGTAATTTTTATTTGGTTGATGTATGAATTTTGTAAACCTTCTTTTTTAGAAATATTTTTAAATGTTCCATTTTTGTAGATGCTAATTCCCTTAACTGTTCCTATAAAAATTTCGTTGTTTTTTCCTTCAGCAATGCTTGTAACTGTATAATTTACTAAGCCTTCGGCAGGACTAAAATTTTGAAATACTTTTCCATTAAATCTGCTTAAGCCTCCATAACCACCAGTCCATAAAAATCCTTGACTGTCTCTGAGCAAAGCATTTATTTGAATATAGGGCAATCCGTCTTCTACCGAATAGTTTTTAAAATATGGGCTAGAAGCAAAATTATTTTGGAGAAATAAAAATAGAAAACTCAATAAAATAATTATCCTGCTTTTCATTTAGCTAAACTGATATGGAGCTAAGATAAATAATAAAAGTATTTATCTCCACCATTTGGGTCTTCTAAACAAACGGAAATTGAAATTTCTTTTTATCTTTTGAGCCTGATTATTGTTAATCCTATTCGATTTTTCCCTATTGGCTTTCATTCTTTTTCTTGTTTCTTTAGTTTGTCTGCCGTATATGCTTTTTACATTTTCTTTCTGTTGTTTTTCTCTAATTTTCCTTTCCAAGGCTTTTTTCTTGTCTGCTATTTGCTGTGCTGTTTCTGCTTTACTGGCTTTTTCAAAAAGCATACAAGATGGCATTAGAATAGTCAATGAAAAAAAGAAAAGTGAAAAAAAGAAAATTCGTTTTGTCATAAAAAAAAGAGCCGTTTAAATAACGGCTCTAAATGTAGGTAATTGTAGCAAATACTAAAATTCAAACTTTATTCCTTGTGCAAGAGGTAAACTTGTTCCGTAGTTTATGGTGTTTGTTTGGCGTCGCATGTATGCTTTCCAAGCGTCGGAACCAGATTCTCTACCTCCGCCGGTTTCCTTTTCTCCTCCAAATGCTCCTCCAATTTCTGCTCCCGAAGTACCAATGTTTACGTTTGCAATTCCGCAATCTGAGCCTGCTGCCGAAAGAAATTTTTCCATTTCTCTCATGTTATTAGTAAAAATACTGGACGACAAGCCTTGCGGAACATCGTTTTGCATAGCAATGGCTTCGTCTATAGTTGTGTATTTCATTACATATAAAATGGGTGCAAAAGTTTCTTCTTGCACAATGTGAAATGTATTGCTTGCTTCAATAACGCAAGGTTTAACGTAACATCCACTTTCATATCCATTGCCACTAAGAACGCCACTTTCAACAATAATATTTCCACCTTCGGTTTTTGCTTTTTCAATGGCATTTAAATAATCTTTTACTGCTCCTTTGTCAATAAGCGGACCAACATGGTTTGTTGCATCCAAGGGATTTCCTATCTTTAGTTGGCTGTAAGCATTTTTTATAACTTCAAGTGTTTTGTTGTACACACTTTCGTGAATAATTAATCTACGGGTAGATGTACAACGTTGACCTGCCGTTCCAACTGCTCCAAACACGGCGCCTACCAATACCATACTCAAATCTGAGTGTTCAGAAACAATAATTGCATTGTTTCCGCCCAATTCTAAAATTGTTTTTCCAAAACGTTCGGCCACAGATTTTGAAACATGACGTCCAATTCTGGTAGAACCAGTGAAAGAAACCAAAGGAATATTTTTATTGTTGTTGATTAAGTCGCCAGATTCGTTGCCAATAACAACACAACTTACGCCTTCGGGAACATCGTTTCTTTTTAAAACTTGGGCAATTATATTTTGGCAAGCAATGGCACACAAGGGTGTTTTTGAACTAGGTTTCCAAACACATACATCTCCGCAAACCCAAGCTAGCATAGCATTCCAGCTCCACACTGCAACCGGAAAATTAAAAGCAGAAATTATTCCTACCACACCCAGCGGATGGTATTGTTCATACATTCTGTGGTTGGGTCTTTCGGAGTGCATGGTTAGGCCATACAACTGGCGAGACAAGCCAACAGCAAAATCGCAAATGTCAATCATTTCTTGCACTTCGCCTAAGCCTTCTTGCAAACTTTTTCCCATTTCGTAGCTTACCAATTTGCCTAAGGCATCTTTGTGTTTTCTGAGCTCATCGCCCATTTGCCTAACAATTTCTCCACGCTTTGGAGCGGGAACTAATCGCCACTCTTTAAATGCATGTTGAGCTGTTTCCAATACCTTATCAAACTCTTGCTTATCGGCAGCATATAAACTTCCAATTAAAGTTCCGTCAACAGGAGAAAAAGAATCTATTTTGTTTTTGCCAGATGAAAAAGATTTTAATCCAGTAGATGAACTGTAGTTTTCTTGTTTAATTCCAAGTTCGTTTAAAATTGAACTTACATCTATTTTTTCGTGAGAAAGTGTTTCCATTTTTTATTTTTTTGAGGATGCAAAGTTAAAGAAAATGAGCTTTAGGATTTGATTTATTGT
>JBAXQC010000070.1:0-14325 GCA_037131955.1 Bacteroidota bacterium | reverse complement strand
AAAAAAATATCCAAAGAAATAATGTCTTCTTCGGCTATCATCAATTCGTTGTTTATTTGGTTGTGAGGAGGAAAAAAATCTTGAACCGTAGTAAACAATTTCCAAAAAAACTTTTGATTTACATTTATTGGTTCATCATGAATGGTAAATCCGTTTATTAATTCTCCGTTGGTGAGCGTGATTCTAATTGGTAGTAAATTTTTCATGAAACAAACTTAAAAATGCAATATGACGTTAACATTAAAATTACATCAACATAAAATTATTTACTGCGAAAACTAAACAATTGATTTTTTTTAACTTTATTTGTCCAGTTTCAAATCCAAATTTTTAAGTATGAATAGATTCTCAAAAGCAATAATATTAATTATTTTTACAAGCATTACAAATGTATTTTCGCAAGTAGATAACTTTAGGGTTGGACCAAAATTAAAAGATTGCGGAACAATATTAGACGTAAGATTGCATGAAAATTCACTTACTGTTTTATCAGTAAATGGAAATGAGTTAAAAAACTGGAAACTTTCTCCTGTTAATCTCATACCTGCTGGTGATGCTAACTACATTTCAGGGTATGGTAAAAAGGCTGCAGGAAAAATAGTAGATGCCTCAAAATTTGAATATGCTGGCATTATTTCTTTGGACAAAAAGCATATTGTTTTGTACAACAACAAAGAGGGAAAAGACAAAACAACAAAATTGTTTTATCAGGAACTAGATTATGCAGGAAAAGCACTTGACAAACCAATAAAACTTGCTACAAAAAGTAATGAAACTGTAAAAACAGGATTTTTAGGATTAGGCTCAGGGGGAAGTGGAGGTTTTAGTTTGTTTGCAAGCAAGGATCAAGAAAAAGTATTATTGATAAATCAAGCTCCAGATAAAAAAATAAACAAAGAGCTCACCCCAGGCGAAGTAACTTTTACCTATTACAATGCCGCAGATATGAAAGAGGTATCTTCGGCAACATTCGATCTTCAAATTTCAAACTTTGCAAACAATGCAATTATTGGCAATGACGGCTACATTTATACGTTAGTAAAAGTTTTAATTGATGATAATTCCGAAAGAAAGGCAAAAAAGAAAAACGGTGAGGCAACATGGTATTATAAAATTGTGGGATTAAATGTAAATACTCCAGAGATTAAACCCTTTGAATATGACCTGATTTTCAAAAACAAAGGAATTTTAAACGCAGAATTAGAATTAACTGATGGAGGAGAGCTAATTTGTGCCGGAACTTATTCTGAATTAACCAGAAAAGGAAATGTTGATGATTTTGACGGACTCTTTTATGCAAAGTTAAATCCTAAAACTGGCGAAGTATTATCTGATAATCATAGGAAATTAGATAGAACCACTGTTGAGTTTTTAACCAGTAAAAAGAATGCCAGAAAAAATGAAGGAGCCAGTGCAAATTTTAAAATTAGAGGGTTTGTTGCTATGGATAATGGAACATCTAACTTGTTATTAGAAGAAGATTATTATTATGTGGTTACCACATCCAATGGAAAATCAACAACAACAACTTATCACTATGTTTCAAAAGCTATTTTAGTTGCAAACATTGCCTCAAACGGAGATATAAATTGGATTAAACATATTCCAAAACATCAACATACAACAAACGACAATGGAGTTTTTAATTCATTTTCGTTCTACAAAGAAAAAAACAGCCTTAGGTTAATTTTTAATGATAATTCAGGAAATTACGACTCTAAAACAAAGAGTCTAAAAGCATCAAGATCTGACCATATTGGAAATGTTAATGTAACTAATAAAGGTGGTTTTATGGCAACGGCACAAGTGGATGAAAATGGAAACTGTGTGCAAAATCTTTTGGCCGATGGTGGAAAATATTATTTATGGGTGAAAGGAGCAACATGGTCTAACGATGGCAAGCAAGTTTATTTGCAAGCAACTCATAAAATTCCTCTTGGGCAGTGTATCTTAGGTTGCTTGTTTCCACCTTATGGAATTTACCTGTTTGCAAAAGGAATTAAACCAAGTTTTAGTATTGCAAAAATTGAAATCGAATAACAATAAAAAAGTATATACCACAAATAAAAAAAATCGCAAAGCAACTATTGCGATTTTTTTTATTCCCTAATTGCCACAAAATAAGGGTCAACAGAAATTTCAATTTTTCTACCTTTAATAATATCCAAGGTTTTTAAATCAATAAAAGTAACGTATCCATTTCTTCCTCCACAATCGCTAGAATGATGAGGTGCAGGGCCATCGGAAGAAACATTTCTGTTGGCAACAATTAACTCGTTTTTATCAAAATCTATAGCAATGCCATGCGGTTGATGCCCAGAATAAATATTTTTAATTAGTGTGTTTGTATTTAAATCAATAACAGAAATGCACCCTCGTTTGCCTGGAAATGCTATGGTATCTTCGGGGCAAGAAACATAGGCATAATTTCTTTTATAATCGAAAACAACTTCTTGAGGAAAAATTCCTGTTGGTACAACTGCAACAATCTGTTCTGTTGATGCATTTAAAATTCTTAATTCATTGGAACGTTGACAGGTAATTAAACTCCTTGTTCCATCATTTGTAAAAACAATGTCGTGTGGATCTAATGAAAAGGAATTGTTGGGTGGGTTTCCATCTAAACTAATTTTTAAATCGTCGAAGTTTGGATTTGTTAAACTGTAGGGCGCTTCAAATGTAAGCTTATAAAGAAAGTTACCGAACTGACTGGCAATGTAAAGTTTTTTATTATCGTTGCTCAATGCCACACCGTGTGGATAAACAAAAAAGTTTAGTGGGTATTTAATTAATATTTTTAAATTTTCTAAGTCTAAAACAAATACTTTTCCGTTGCTGCTCCAATCAATAGCAAATGCATATTTAGAGTCGTTGGTAATAATAAATGTATTCCAGTTGGCAAAATCAATAAATACTTCGCCGATGTATTTATCGTTAGTAGCATCAAATTTTTGTAGCGAATTTCCTTGAGTTGAAATTACATACCAATATCTTTTATCAGGAGAGACTCTTATTTGATGAGGCGCTTCGGTTGCAGCGGAATTTCCTGTAGAAATATACCTCATAGGTAGCCCTGTTTCTTGGTCAAAAACCGTTACTAAATCGCAGCCTTGATTGGGAACATAAAACTTTTTTCTTTTTGAATTGTCAGAGAACTTTACAAAATTTTTGTTGTTTGGTGCTCCTTTGTCTATCCAATTTCTAATTGTAAGCACTTCATTTCTAGACAATGGATTTCCTGCAATTGGCATGGTAGGAATTAGAGCAACACCCAGATCATTGTATGAATTACAAAACAAAAACATGGTGCTTTGTTTGTGCCAAAAAGGAATTACAGCCACTCCATTTCTTGTACCTTTAAATAAACTCTCCCATGAAGTAAGGTCTAGCCCTGCTGCTGCGTTTTTGCTAATTGAATTGTGGCATCCTTCTACGGCACATTTAGTAAGAACAATTTCTGCAATTTCCACAGGGTAGCCGCTTGTAGATGCATCAAAAATTCTAGGATCTTTTTTACAAGAGCTTATAGTAAGTGCAATTACAAAATAAAATAATTTAGTTCTTAATAAACTTTTCATAAAAATCACCTTCTGATGAGCTTACTTTTAAAATATAATACCCAGCATTTATTTTAGAGATATCAATACTCAAATTATTACCAGAAAAAACACTTTCAAATAAAATTAAACGCTGGTTCAAATCGAATACTGAAAAAGAATTCAGTCTATTCATATTCGTTTTAATGTATATATTATCTTTACTTGGATTTGGATAAACTGATAGATTTTTAATTGATTTTAAGTTGAACATATTGGAAACGTTGTCAAATTTAAAAAACGATAAACCACCTGCATAATTACCTAAAAATAAATCTGGTTTTCCATCGTTGTTGATGTCTGAAATTTCAGGAACACTTCGTTCTCCTTCCCAAATTTGCGAAAGCGTAGAATCCACCAAAGTAAAATTTCCATTTAAGTTATTGTCGATGTTTTCGTACAAATAAATGTAACCTTGCTGTGAACCAGAAATTATTCTTGATTGGCCGTTGAATTTAAAAAACTTAGGTGTGCTGTATCCAAATGCAATACTGTTGGGTATGTATTTAGAAACGTTGATGTTTCCAAACAATGGATTCAAGTTAGCAACACTAAAATCTGGCGCAGTAGTAGTGCCATCATTTCTGCAAAAATTTACCGTTCCTCTCTCCTCTCCAATTAGCAAATCTAATTTGCCATCTCCATCAATATCTACTATTTGCGGAGTGGCAAAATTGCCAATATCAATACCTTTGTAAAACGATTCGGAGAGAACGAAATTAGCAACTCCATTGTTAGGAATATTAGTGCAGTACACCATTTTTCCGTCCTCGTTGCCCAACAATAAATCTTTATCGCCATCACCGTCTAAGTCTCCAAAAGCTGGATACAAGCCTCTCATGTTTAGCTGAGAAAAATTTTGATAATCGTTGGTTTGAAATTGAAATATAGGTTCATTAAGTATTCCAATATTTTTAAAAAATGCTAACTTAGAATTATTGTTTCCGCCAACAGAATAGTAACCGTAATTACCAATTAGTAAATCTTTAAGTCCATCTCCATCTAAATCTTCTAAGATGGGGTGTGCTCCTTCGCCCACTTCAAGCATTTGATTCTGCAAAAAGTTTTCGTTTATCTTTTTAAAATTAGGTAACATTTCTGTTCCTACATTTTTGTAAAACCAAATAGATCTGGCATTTTCGGCAGCATTAAAAACGTTAGGACTTGCTATTACATCTTTTTTTTGATCGTTATTTACATCCAAAAAATAACTAGTTGGGAAATTATTAAAATTTATAGGATTTGTAGAATTAGGAAAATTATGAGTTTGTGAAATTCCATTGGCAATTTGGTTGTCTCCACCGTTTACAATTAAGGTGTTTGTGGTGCAAGAAATATCTCCAATTACAACTTCTTTATCTCCATCTCCGTCCATATCATAAGTGCTTAAAGAGCTTCCTGAATGCAATATATTAGCAGCAGTTCTTAATCCAGTACAAGGCAAATCAAGTGTGATTTCGCAGTTCAACTCATTCTCTCTAAACTTTCCCCAACACGGAGTATTTAAATTAAAATCACTTAATGAATCCGGCACACCGTAGAGTTCCATAGATTTGTTTTGATGGTATTCTACATACACGCCATTTACAGAATACGTAAGCACATCCAAATCTCCATCAGCATCTATGTCGTCTATTGCAGGAATATCAACACTGGTAACATATAAGGGAATATAATCAGAAAAATAGTTAGAATACACTTTAGATGATACCAACTCAAAACTCAAGCCATCTGCAGCATTGCCACTATTTTTGTAAACTAAAAATCCACCTGGTGCGTAAGAGAAAATGTCTTTTTTACCATCGTTGTTGTAATCTCTTAAAAGAGCCCATGAACTCAGTTGTGGAAATTTATTTCTATACGAATTATCAGATACGTAACAGATAGAATCTTGAATTCCTAAATTAATAAATGTGTTTATTTTATTTCCACTCCTGTCGAATAAAAACAAATCTTCAATCCCATCATAATTTAAATCTATAGAAGACGCTTGAATAAAATTGAGACCGCCAGCCCATGCGTTTGATAAGTTTATGCCATTTACGCTAACTGAGATGCTGTCATTTTTTATAAAATTAATTTGAGAAAGGCATAAATTAATATTTACAAGAAATATACTAGTAAGTACAATAATTTTAACTCTATTTTTGTGCATTACTCAAAGATATAAAATGAATTTTATTCATTGTAATTAAATAAATTTAATTCAAATTTGCGATTAACATTTCTTTATGAAATTACTTAAAAATTCATACCTCTTATCCATTTTATCGGGCTTGCTATTGTTTGCAGCATGGCCAATTAAGGGATTTGCCGTTTTTGCCTTTGTTGGTTTTGTTCCCTTGTTTTTTTCTATGAAAAATTTGGTGGAACAAAACAAGCCGGGCAAGTTTTTTTTGAGCACTTACCTTGGTATATTAACATGGAACTTACTGTGCACTTGGTGGATAAGTTATGCTTCGCTTGAAGGAGCATTGTTGGCTTTTCTTGCAAATAGTTTATTGATGTCAATGGTGTTTCAAATTGGATTTTGGTACTCAAAAAAAACTACAGTAATAAAAGGAATTATTTTTACAGGTCTTTTGTGGCTTAGTTTTGAATATTTACATTTAAACTGGGAACTCACCTGGCCATGGTTAACTTTAGGAAATGTTTTTTCCGAATCTATTTTATGGATTCAATGGTATGAATTTACTGGTGTTTTTGGAGGTTCTGTTTGGATACTTTTTATAAACACATTTGTGTTTTACCTATTAATAAATCCCGAAAAACAGAGCAAAAGAAACTGGGCAACAGTAGGGTTGTGTGTGTTGTTTCCTATTGCCATATCACTGGTGATTTATAGCACTTATCAATTTAAAGGTAGTGATGCAAAGGTTCAAATAATTCAACCAAACATAGATCCTTACCACGATAAGTTTGGTGGAATGAGTGTAGAAGAACAACTAAATAAAATGCTTGCTCTATCTCAGTTAGAGTCTTTGGATGATGTAGATTTAATTGTTGCACCCGAAACCGCTTTGCCATATACAATATGGGAACACGAGATGAACGAAAATGAGCAAATAAATTATTTAAAGAAGTTTTCAGAAAGAAATAATGTTCCAATGTTAACAGGAGCTTCAACCAATTTTTTTTATGCTGTTCAAAAAGCACCCACCTTTTCGGCACGAAAGTTAGGAAATGAACAAGGATTTTATGACAGCTACAACACAGCAATTTTGATAGACAAAACTAAATCTGTTGATGTATATCATAAATCAAAACTAGTTCCTGGAGTGGAGAGAATTCCATTTCCGGGCATTTTTAAATACTTTGAAAAATATGCAATTGATTTAGGAGGAACTACAGGAAGTTTAGGAATTCAAGAAGAAAGGGAGGTATTTAAAAGTAGCAAAGCTGGAATAATTTCTGCCCCCATAGTTTGTTACGAGAGTATTTATGGAGAATATATTGGAGAGTATGTAAAAAAAGGAGCAAATTTATTGTGTATAATTACTAACGACGGTTGGTGGGAGGATACACCTGGATACAAGCAACATTTAAGTTATGCCAAACTTAGAGCAATTGAAACAAGAAGAGATGTTGCACGAAGTGCCAATACTGGAATGTCGGCATTTATCAATCAAAAAGGAGAAATTACGTACAAAAGCTCATGGTGGGTGGAAGCAGAAAAAATTCAACAAGTGAAATTAAATAATCAGTTAACATTTTATACTAAACACGGAGATTATCTGGCAATTGCTGCCATCTTTTCTGCACTCATAATGTTGGCTATGTTGTTTGTTTGGAGAAAGAAATAATTTTCAACTTGCTTACTTTCTATTGCTAGAGATTTTAAACGGTAAATTAAACAAGCCCAGATAATTTTTCTCATCTTCTCAAAGAGCTGCTTAGAAAAAAGCAGGAGCATTTTGCTGCACAAAAATAATCAGATAAAACAAAGACGTTTGAATCTCGAAGAAGATACCAATTAATTTTGCTTTACTTAAATTATAACAGAAAAAAACTATTAGAACACTATAAACTTTTATTTTTAAGGGTTTTGGAGAATATTAGAGTTGAGCAGATAGTTCTTGCTTAAAAATCTTAACTCAATTAATTTTCTAATACTGCAGCAATTCCTGGCAATATTTTTCCCTCCATAAACTCTAGCAAAGCACCGCCACCAGTAGAAACGTAACTTACTTTTTCTGCCAAGTGGTATTTATTTATTGCAGCAACAGAATCGCCACCACCTATTAAACTATACGCTCCACTCTGGGTTGCCAATGCACAGGCTTGGGCTATAGCTTTTGTTCCACTCTGAAATTTATCCATTTCAAAAACACCCATTGGGCCGTTCCACAAAATAGTTTTTGCATTTTCTATTTCTGCACTGAATAGTTTTTCCGATTCTTTTCCAATATCAAGTCCCATCCAACCGTCTTGCATGGTATCACAGGTTGCAAGTGTTGTATTGGCATCATTAGAAAATTTATCGGCCATCACAAAATCTACAGGTAATATAATTTTTACTCCTTTTTGTTTTGCTTTTTCTAAAACTTCTAGAGCTATATCCAACTTATCTTCTTCGCATATAGAGCTACCAATATTTTTTCCTAATGCTTTGTAAAATGTAAATGCCATACCACCACCTATTATTATTGAGTTGGCAATTGCCAATAAATTTTCAATTATTAAAATTTTATCGCTCACCTTTGCTCCACCCATGATTGCAACAAATGGCTTTTGAGCATTTTGCATAACTTTTGTTGCACTTTCTACCTCAGCACCCATTACATATCCAAAATAGCTGCATCCCTTAAAAAACAGAGCAATTATTGCAGTGGAGGCGTGGGCACGATGAGCCGTTCCAAAAGCATCGTTCACATACACATCTCCAAATGCAGCTAATTTTTTTGCAAACTCAACTTCTCCCTTTTCTTCCTCTTTGTAAAATCTTAAATTTTCTAATAATAACACTTCACCAAATTTTAAATACTTTGATTTAGAGATTGCCTCTTCGCCAATGCAGTCGTTAGCAAATAAAACTTTTGTGTTTAATAGTTCTTCCAGCTTACTTAAAATATGTTTGAGCGAGTATTTATCAGTTGGTCCATCTTTTGGCCTTCCAAGATGCGACATTAAAATAACGCTTCCGCCGTCGTTTAGTATTTTTTTTATTGTAGGTATTGCTGCTCTAATTCTAGTGTCATCCGAAACATTAAAATTATCGTCTAAAGGCACATTAAAATCTACTCTTACTAAAACTTTTTTTCCACTCAAAGAAACCGTTGAAATTGTTTTCATGATTATTAAATTTTTTGTCTTTATTTTGGTTCTACAAAAAAGGTAAATTTTATTTAAAAAAACGAATAGAATCATTAAAGTTTTTTGTATTAATTTGGCACTAAAACATGGATTATAATTTTTCTTACAAACATTTTTCTGAATTATCTACAACAGAGCTTTATAAAATATTGAAGCTTAGGCAAGATGTTTTTATTGTTGAACAAAACTGTATTTATGCCGACTTGGACGATGTAGATTTAAATTGTTTTCATTTAATGATGATAAAAAACTCAGAGTTAATTGGCTATTCTAGAATAATTGCACCAGGAATAAAATATACGAGTTCTTCTATTGGCAGAGTAATAATTAAACCAGGGTTCAGAGGAAATAAACTTGCCTATTCTTTGATGAAAGAATCTATTAATTGCTGTAATATAGATTGGAAAAATTTTGGAATATCAATCAGTGCACAATTTCACTTAATGAACTTTTATTTTTCTTTAGGATTTATACAACACGGCGAAGTGTATGATGAGGATGGAATACCGCACATAAAAATGGTGCTAGAGATTAGTGAGAAATTGTAGCTCTAATATTGTTAATATAGTATGACTGCTTTTTAAACTAAGTAGTTTGAAATTTGGATAGCAGAAAACCTAGAATAAATTTTTTATACAGCAAGGCACGATCTAAAGGCCCTTCCTCCATAATATGATTGAGCTCCATTGTGATAAACAAATACAGTTCCGTATCTAAAATCGGCGAAAATAGCGCCCCCTAATTTTCTAATTTCAGGTGGAGTTAATAACCAACTCGATGTTTTTGTATCAAAATTTTCTAGTTTTTGTAATTCTCTGTATTGCTCTTCGTTTAATAGCTCTACTCCCATTTCTGCTGCCATGTCGACTGCATTGTTTTGTGGTTTAAATTCTTTTCTTGAATCTAACCCTTGCTTATCATAACAAAGACTTCGCCTTCCTTTGGGAGTTTCGGCTGAACAATCAAAAAAAATATATTCTTTTGTTTTTTTATCCACTCCAACAACATCAGGTTCGCCTCCTGTAAATTCCATTTGATACAGCGACCAAAGTTTTTCTGGATTAGATTCCAATTTTACTTGAACATCATCCCATAAGATAGTTTTGTGCCTGTGCTTATTTTTATTGAAGCGATGCTCTAATGTAGAGAGTAATTCTTTGCTTTGCTCGACAGTTAAAATAGACTTTTTTTTCATGGCTTTGGGTAATTACTAACAAATATACTGCGTTATAAAATTCCTGTATAAAAATTAGAGCCAAAGAACATAATAACTTTAGAATATAAAACCATCTAAGTATTAATTTAAAACCGACTCTTTCGAATAATCTTTAATTACATTATAAACAGTATCTCTTTCGATTGGTCTACGTGCAACTTGTTTTATTAATTCAACCAATTCTGATGTTGTTAATGCAGGATTTTGTTCTTCGGAACCTGCCATGCTGTATATTTTTGTGGAATCGTCAATTGTACCATCAATGTCATCAACTCCATAGTTTAAAGAGAGCTGAGCTGTGCTTCTACCTATCATTGGCCAATAGGCTTTTATGTGATTAAAGTTATCCATAAAAATTCTGCTTACTGCATAATTCTTTAAATCTTCAATAACGGACACCTCAGGCACGTTAGACATTTGATTTCCCTGATTTCTAAATTTTAGCGGAATAAATGTGTTAAAGCCATTTGTTTTGTCTTGCAATTCTCTGAGTCTATTCATGTGATCTATTCTATGAGCATAATTTTCTATGTGCCCATACAACATGGTGGCATTAGAAGGCATGCCTAAAGAGTGTGCTGTTTCATGCATTTCTAACCATTCTTTACTTGTGCATTTGTCTCCTGCAATCTGTGCCCTCAGTTCTTCATCAAAAATTTCGGCACCTCCTCCAGGCAAACTATCTTGGCCGTGGTCCTTTAAAATTTGTAAGCCTTCTTTGTAAGATACTTTTGCCTTTCGGCACATGTAATCTAACTCTACAGCTGTAAAAGCTTTTACGTGAATTTCGGGGCGAATTTCTTTTACTTTTTTAATGAGTTCTGCAAAATACATCAAACCCATTTTGGGATGAACACCGCCTACAATATGTACTTCAGTAACAGGTATTCCATCGTATTTTCTAACAATGTCTAACATTTGTTCTATAGTAAGTTCCCAGCCTTCTTCTTTTTGTTTTAATAATCTGGAGTAGCTACAAAACTTACAATCGAACACACAAATGTTTGTTGGTTCAATGTGAAAATTTCTATTAAAATAAACATTGTTTCCGTTTTTCTTTTCTCTCACAAAATTTGCAAGTATTCCTAAAAAATTCAACTCTCCTTTTTCAAAAAGTGTGATACCTTCATCTACCGAAATGCGATAACCGTTAAAAACTTTGCTTGCAATTGATATTAATTCGTTTGAAACATGTGTTGCATTTAGCAGAAGGCTATTGTTAGATTCTGTTGTCATTGGTAAAATCTTTTTTAGGAAACACAAAAGTGTTTCTATAGTTTATAAAATTTTAAATTCTGTTCTTCTGTTATTGGCCTTGCCTTTTGCAGTATCATTTGTATCTATTGGTTTAGTATCGCCAAAGCCCTTAAAACTTAATCGAGTTGCATCAATTTTATTTTCAATTAAAAACTGCATCACCGATTTTGCACGTGCCTCAGACAATTCCAAGTTTTTTTGTTTATCACCCACATTATCGGTATGACCCGAAACTTCAATTCTTATGCTTGGATTCTTTTGTATAAAATCTACTAATTTCATTAGTTCCACTTTTGAATCTGGCAATAATTCAAAAGAGGCTGTATTAAAAAACACATTTTTTAAAATTGTAGTTTCTCCAGCCTTTATCGGTTTTAAAGGAATATCCACTTTAAACGATTCATTGCCAGATACACCTTTTAAGGAAAAGTTTTCTGAATAAAATAGATATCCATTTTTAGAAACATTAAAAGCATAATTTTTATTTATTGGCAAGCACACCAAATATTCTCCATTTCCGGGGTTAGAAAAAGCCTGAGTGATTATTTTTTGAGTTTGCAGATCAATTAATTCAATTGTTGCCTCTTCTTCTTTTTTAGTTTCAGAATTATATACTTTTCCTTTTACAAAAGTTACTGCCAAGGGCCTGGCTGCTTCGTACAAATCAAACGAATAAATATCTGTCATCCCAAGACCTTCCTTTCGCTCAGAATCATAGTAAGCGTGCTTACCATTTGCACTTACAATAATTGCACTTTCCTCACCCCACGTATTTATTGGATAACCAATATTTTTAGGTGAAGAAAAAGTGCCATCGCTTTTTCTCTTGCAAAAGAAAATATCTTTTTTCCCAAATCCGGTTTGACCGTCTGATGAAAAATAAAACGTTTCGTTATCGGGGTGAATGAAAGGTGAAATATCAGAGCCGCTTGTGTTTATAGAATCGCCTAAGTTTACTGGAGTTCCCCAAGTGCCATCGTTTCCTAACTTACTGTAATAAATATCTTCTTTCCCTTTTCCTCCTGATCTACTGCTCACAAAATATAAAGTTGTTCCATCTGGCGAAATGCATGGCTGAGAATCCCAGTACCTAGAATTTATGGGAGCGCCAATGTTACGGGGTTTGCTCCATTTGTTTCCAATTTTTATAGAATAAAATATATCACAGCTTCCCAAGCCCTTTCTACCATCGGCATATTCACCGGTAACTTCGGCACACGAAGTAAAAAATAACATTTGTCCATCGGGCGAGATGCTTTGTGCACCTTCGTTTCCAAAAGAGTTGATGGGTGGCCCAATATTGGTTCTTTTTTTCCAGTTTCCGTTTTCAAATTTGCTCTCGTAAAAATCTTCGTAGAGCTGATTGTCGGCTGCCATTTCTCTGCTTGTGTCCTTAGGAGCTCTAACGGTTACAATTAATGTTTGTTCATCGGCGGTGATGGTTGGCAAATATTCTTCGAACCTTGAATTTACTGAACTGCTTAAGTTTATTGGATTAAATGGAACTGGATTTAAAATTTCCTTTTCAGCAAATAATGCATTCTTTAAATTTTGTTTGGCCCTTTCTATTAGTTGAAGATTGGTAGTTTTATAGGTTAAAAATGTTTTTAAATTCTTTGCAGCATCGGCATACATACCAAGTTTTAATTGTTCTTCGGCTAGGGAATTAAAATTCGCTGGGAAAAAAGCAGGATTAATTTCTACAGCCTTTTGGTAAGCCTCAATTGCTTTTTGTGTTTGTCTTTTCTCGCTAAATATATCTCCCATTACCGACCATGCTTCAATAAAATTGGGATCTATTTCTGTAGACTTTTTGAGCTCTCTCTCTGCTTGTTCGTCTTTGCGTTGATTAAATAAATCCATTGCTTTTTCAAAAGCACCAATCGCTTTTTTTGATGAAGAAGAATATTGCTGAGGTTGAGAAAATGAAACCGCACAACTAAAAACTAGCAGTATAAAAAATATTTTTTTCATTAGGGTATGTGCATAAATTTATGTGTTTGCAAAGAAATTTTCCATTTGGGATTTTCCATTACGTAATCAATTATTTTAGGCATTAATTCATTCATTTTACTCCACTCGGGCTGTAAGAAAAATTCACAAGTAGTATTTCCTGATTCAATTATGTTGGAATAATTTTTTTCTGCCCATACAAAATCATTTAAGTTATGTACGATTACTTTCAATTCGTGTGCCAATAAAAAATTTGAGTTTAAAGGTGGCATATTCTTTTTAGGTGAAAGGCAAATCCAGTCCCATTTTCCACTCAAGGTGTAAGCCCCAGAAGTTTCTATAAATGTTTTTATATTGTTCTTTTTAAATTCAGAAGTGATGTAATCCATTGGATACATAGAAGGTTCGCCACCCGTTACAACAACAGCTTTTGCTGGAAATTTTAAAACATTTTTTACAATTAAATCTACTTTTGTTAAGGGGTGAACGGTGGCATCCCAACTTTCTTTTACATCACACCAATGGCAGCCCACATCGCAACCTCCAACTCTTATAAAATAGGCAGCTTGCCCTGTGTTTGCACCTTCTCCCTGAATGGTGTAAAATTCTTCCATCAATGGTAATTTTTTTCCGTCCTCAAAGAGAGAGAAATCTGTAATTAATTTCGCTTCTGTTTTCATTTATTCCGCAGTTTCGGAATGCAAAGATGAAGATAATTTGGGGAGTGTCAAAAAACATAGACTTTTTAAGAATACAAGAATTTTCTTTCCCATTATGTTAAGCAGCAAAGGGGGATGTTTGTAAAATTTGAATGACCTGGTGGTTCTAATCAATGAACCAACAAGTCGGTAAATTCAGTCTTTCGTTTCTTACAAATTCACCCATTGTCTGAACAAAGATTTTTAGGATTTTAGGATTGCTGTTCATCCCCCGTACCCCCTTCGCTTTCGCCATTCCATTCGCACAAGGGGGACTTGATTCGTTTTTCAA
>JBAXQC010000069.1:0-14993 GCA_037131955.1 Bacteroidota bacterium | reverse complement strand
TCCCAGCTGGCAACCATTGGCTCCATATATTTGTCCGTAAGAATACACCGTTGAATCTAGTGCTTGTAAAGTCAAATTGCCATTAGAAAGTTGAGCAGCTGGCACAGGTTCCCAATTCCATGCAGAAGTTGCCTGTTGCCAATTAATTGTATATGGCGGAACACCATTAAAAATTTGAAGATTAAATATTGTGCTATCAGTTGGGCTTGCCGTAACAGTAGCAGTAATAGTGCAAGGAGCAGCATTTATCAAAGTACCACGTAATGATGTGCAGCCATTATTTGTAGTTATCGTATAATTTACAACATAAGTTGTGTCATACGCATAAGTGTGCAACGGATTAAGTAATGTGGAAGTTGTTCCATCTCCAAAATCCCACAGCACGCTTGCAATGCCATCGTTAGTAGGCAATACAGTTGAATTGCCATCGAACGTTATTGGTACTGGTGGGCCAGGTACAGTTGGATAAGGTTGTGGGTAAGCATAATTAATAAACGCCTGACACCCTTGAGGGTAAGCTGGATTCATGAGCAACTGTTGTTGAGTGCTATTATTGCTTGAATTGTCTTGTACTATTAGTGTAACTGTGTAAATGCCTGGTGTTGGATAAAAATGTATTGGGTTTTTGATGTTGGCAGTTACACCGTCTCCAAAATTCCATGACCAACTAATTAAAGTATCTCCAACACTTGCGTGAGAGGTATCGGTAAACTGAACCAAGCCAGTGCCGTTTTGCCCATTTACTATATTGGCATTTGAAGTAAAACCTGCTGCACATTGGGCACTTATCTTTTGGATACTTATGGTGTAAAAAAAGAATGCAAGGAAAATTATAAGTTTAATTAGTTTCATAAGTTGTTTATTAATGATTAACTCTTGTTTATAAATTGTTTTGTTTGTTTAGTTGAATTTTTCCGGAAAAAACTCAAGCCAAATGTTTGATTTATATACAAGACTCATTTTTTTAAAAAGGTTGCCTATAAAAGTAAAAATAATTTTCAGCTAATGGCAATAGTATCCTACATAGGAAATTAAAATAGAAAAAAAATAAATAAAACTACTGTGGATGTTTTTTAACTATTTATGTTATCCAAAGCTCAGGCACTTCATCAGCGTCTATGAGCTTGGCTGCGGTAGGCCATATTTAAACCTTCTACCAACACAGAAAATACCAGAGAAAAATAGATATAGGCTTTTTCTACGTGTATGTGCAAGGATTCGGCAATTAATGCAAAACCAATCATTATTAAAAATGCCAGCGCCAGCATCTTAACCGTTGGATGTTTTTCTATAAAATCGCTCACTTTGCCAGAGAAAATTAGCATAGCAATCATTGCTATTACAACTGCAAAAATCATTATCATAACATTTCTCACTAGTCCAACTGCTGTTAAGATTGAATCGAAAGAAAAAATTACATCTAAAAAAATAATTTGTGCAATTGCACTTTTCATGGTTAATGCTCCAACGGATTTTTCGGCAGTTTTTTTTCCGTAAATTTTTTCACCAATTTCTAAAATGGTTTTAATCACCAAAAAAACCCCACCCACAAATAAAATTATATCACGTCCGGTTACCTCAAAATCTACAATCTTAAACAACGTTGCTTTTAATCCAATAATAAAAGAAATGCCAAACAATAAAATAACTCTAAACAACAAAGCAACAGTTAAACCAATACCTCTTGCAGAACCTTGTTGACTTTTTGGAAGCTTTGAAGAAACTATTGCAATAAATATAATATTGTCTATGCCCAAAACAATTTCTAACAAAGTAAGGGTTAGCAATGAAACTAAACCATCGGCAGTAATAATAGATGCTAAATCAATCATGTAATAATTTGAAAGTTCAAAATTAGGAAATTTTATTTGAGTTTATTTTTATTTAAACGTGAAAAACACAAAGTGCAGCAACATCAAACCGCAAACCGTTAAGTAAAACTAAAAATAAATCTTGTAAGCCAAAGGAAAATGTGTTGTAGTGATAAATGCAAAAAAATAACCTGCAGCATTCTGCTAAGAATAAAGAATAAAAAAATCTTTCTAGTAGAAGAATTATTCTTGCATCAAAAAAATATTTTTTAGCATTAAAAAACATAGCTAGCAAAGCTATGCAATAGCAGTTAATTAATAAATTTAATGTTGATATATTTAGGCAATTTTAAACAAATTTTCAATGGAAATTTTCAACAATTGGAACAACATAGAACATTGGTTCTTTGTGCTTTGGGTGTGGATTGCTTGTTTTTTTATTTGCAGAATTCCGTTCGTAGGAATTTGGTTTAGAACTTTTGATACATTAATGCATGAAACAGGGCATGCATTGGTAGCATTTGTGTTAAATGGCAAAGTAGAAAAAATTGAACTTAATTCTAACTTGGGTGGAAAAACAGTTTATAAATCAAAAAGCAATATAGTTTCTTTTGTTGTTCTATTGTGTGGTTATCCATTCTCTACTTGGGTAGGAACACTTTTTATTTTTTTTATACATAAGCAGCTGTTTATTTGGGTATTTTATTTATTGCTTTTTGTTATGGCATTAAATTTATTTTTGTTTGTAAGAAATAGCTATGGAGTTATTTGGTTAATAATAAACATTACTGCTTTGTGCCTTTGCTATTACTACCTGAATGATTTTTGGTTGGCAATTTTTGCAGTTTCAATTTCTGGAATAATGATTATTGAATCCATTTACGCTACAATAAATTTGTTTATAGGTTCATTTAGCAACAAATTAAATGGCGGAGACCATGAACAATTAAAGCAACTTACAAAAATTCCTTCGGTAATTTGGTCGCTTTTATTTGTTACATCAAGCTTATTTTCGCTCTATGTAATTTTTAATTTTTACATTAAAATGTAAGTTAAAAACTAGAATTTTTTTGAGCTTTTGAGTTAGCACTAAATGCTGGACATTTTGTGTATTTATTTTTATGTCCTCCACAAGCACTTAAAATAAAACCAATAAAAACCAATAAAATTAATGCCCTCATAGTGTATATTTTAGTCTAAGGTAAGGTAATTTTTAATTCGCTATGGTATTTTTGTGATAAAGGATTAAGTACGCAAGTATAAATTATGAACTATAATAGTATTTGTCTTTAACAAACTCAAATGAGGACAATCGCATTTACTTCCTCTTCGTTTCTTTTTTTTGTGCAGGCCATTGCTATTTTGGCACGAAAGAAAAACGAAAGTCACAATTAATACAAATGAAAATATTTTTAAAATTTTCAAAAAAATAAGTGTAAGAAAATTACAGTGTTCCTCTTAAATCTTGTTCTCTCTCAATAGACTCAAACAATGCCTTAAAATTTCCTTTTCCAAAAGATTTAGCACCTTTACGTTGTATAATCTCATAAAACACAGTTGGCCTGTCTTCAACAGGTTTTGTGAATATTTGCAACAAATATCCTTCTTCGTCTCTGTCAACTAAAATATTTAGTTTTTTTAGCACTTCAATGTCTTCGTCAATCAATCCCACTCTGTCTAATAAATCATTGTAATATACTTCGGGAACATGCAAGAACTCAACTCCTCTATTTCTAAGTTCAGAAACTGTTTCAACAATATTATCGGTTGCAACTGCAATGTGCTGCACTCCTGATCCTCCATAAAAATCTATGTATTCCTCAATTTGTGATTTCTTCTTGCCTTCGGCTGGTTCATTTATTGGAAATTTAATATAGCCGTTTCCATTGCTTACCACTTTGCTCATTAAGGCAGAATATTCAGTAGAAATATCGCTATCGTCAAATGTTATTAATAGCTTAAAGCCCATAACATTTTCATAAAACTCAACCCATTTGTTCATTTCTCCCCAACCAACATTTCCAACGCAATGGTCAACAAATTTTAAACCAATAGATTTTGTTTTAAATGTTTTATTCACCGCCTTATAGCCTGGAAGAAAAACACCAGTATAGTTTTTTCTTTCTACAAATGTGTGAATAGTTTCGCCATACGTTTGGATTGATGCAGTTTTAACTTCTCCAAATTCGTCTTTGGTTGTTGCAAGTGGATGAACAATTTGTGCTCCTTTTTCTGAAGTTACTTTTAAAGAGTATTCTGCATCATCTACCCAAAGCGCCAATACTTTTACACCATCTCCATGCTTTCTAACGTGATGAGAAATTTCACTTTCAGGATCAAAAGAAGTAGTTAATACCAACCTAATTTTATCTTGCTGCAAAACATAAGAAGCCCTATCTTTTACTCCAGTTTCCAAGCCTGCATAAGCAACCAATTCAAAACCAAATGCTACTTGATAGAAATATGCAGATTGTTTTGCATTTCCCACATAAAATTCAATGTAGTCTGTTCCATTAAGTGGCAAAAAATCTGTGGTTTTATGTTTTTGAAGATCTTCTAATGTTACTCCTTTTTGTGTTGCTTCCATGGCTTATTTTTCCATTTATTTTTCCATTCAAAGTTACAAAAATATTTATACTCATTTAGTCCATCTCAATATTTTTTAATCATATTTGTATTCTGCAATATGACAAATTCTTATTCTATCCAGCAAGTTGCTGAATTTTTACCTAATTGTGATTTTTATTTATTTTCGCCAGAAGAAAAAGTAAAAAAAATACTCATTGATAGCAGGCAATATTCAGCAGCAGGAGATACTTTATTTATTGCATTAAAATCTGCAAGAAACAATGGACACAACTTTATAAATGAACTTTATGAAAAGGGTGTAAGAAACTTTTTAGTTAGCGAAAAACCTAATTTAAGTGTATATCCATTGGCCAATTTTATTGTGGTTGAAGACACAAAATTTGCATTGCAAAAAATTGTACAAAAACACCGCGAAAAATTTAATTTTCCTGTTATTGGAATTACAGGAAGCAATGGAAAAACAATAGTAAAAGAGTGGTTATATCAATTACTATCTCCAGAATACAATATAGTAAAAAATCCAAAAAGTTTTAACTCTCAAATAGGCGTTCCACTGTCTGTTTGGGAAATGAATTTTGAACACCAACTTGGGATTTTTGAGGCTGGAATTTCTCAACCAAACGAAATGGAGGCGCTTCAAAATATTATTCAACCCACTGTTTCAATTATTACAAACATTAAAACTGCACATTCCGAAAACTTTTTAAATTCCCATGAGATTGCTAAAGAAAAAATTAAACTCACCAAAGAAAACTCAACTCTTATTTATTGCAAAGATTACCAAGAAATAAACGATGCAATAGAAAATTCAAAACCACTGCATCTATTTAATTGGTCGCAAAAAACAAAAGCCAATTTGATCATAAATAAAATTGAAAAGAAAAAAAATTCTACTCAAATAAAAGGGATTTGTAACAATCAATTTATTGAAACTGAAATTCCATTTATTGATGATGCTTCAATTGAAAATGCAATAAATTGTTGGTGCGTAATGTTGTATTTAAATTATGAAAACTCCATAATAAATGAACGCTTCAACAATCTGCAATCAGTGGCAATGAGGTTGCAAATGAAAGAAGGAATTAATGGTTGTAGCATAATTAATGATTATTATAATTCTGATCTAGATTCATTAGAAATAGCTCTGCATTATTTAAAAAATCAAAAAAGAAACTCAAAAAAAACTCTCATACTATCGGATATTTTGCAATCTGTAAAAAATCCAGAACAGTTTTATACCAAACTAAATGGTTTAATTTCTATTAGTGGCATCGAAAAACTTATTTGTGTAGGCCCCGAATTAAAAGCAAGAAATGCAATTTTTGAAACAAAAGAAAAGTTGTTTTTTGAAACTACCCAGGATTTATTAGATAAAGTATTGCCTGAATTTTTTTGGAACGAAACAATTTTAATAAAAGGTTCCAGAAAATTTGAGTTTGAGCAAATTGCCAGATTTTTAGAAGAGAAATCTCACGAAACTGTATTAGAAATTAATCTCGAAAACCTCACACACAACGTTAACTATTATAAAAATTTGCTTGAACCAACTATTAAAATAATGGCAATGGTAAAGGCATTTTCTTATGGAAGCGGAACTTTTGAAATAGCTTCGGCATTGCAATTTCAAAATATAAGTTATTTGGCCGTGGCCTATGCCGACGAAGGCGTGGAGCTTAGAAAAAAAGGAATTCACTTGCCAATAATGGTGATGAATCCATCGGAAGATAGTTTTGAGGCTCTGTTCAGGAACAACTTAGAACCCGAAATTTATAATTTTAGAATTCTAGATTCGTTCTCAAGAGCTTTAAAAAAACATTTTCCATACAACAAAAAATTTCCTATTCACCTAAAAATAAACACCGGCATGAATAGGTTAGGTTTTGATTTATCGGAAATTGATAAGTTATGCAATAAAATAAACGATGTAAAACAAATAAAAATTGCTTCGGTATTTTCTCATTTAGTGGCAAGCGACAACAACAGTTTTAGAGAGTTTACCCTTACTCAAATACAAGAATTTGAAACTGTATGCAATCAGTTAAAACAAGAAATTGGAGATGAGTTTTTTAGGCATTTATCAAATACGAGTGGCATAAAAAATTACCCACAAGCAAGCTATGAAATGGTAAGGCTCGGGATTGGAATGTATGGAATTGGTAATTCCGATGAAGAAAAGAAAATCTTGTTGCCTGTAGGCAGATTAAAAACTACCATCAATCAAATTAGAAAAGTAAGCAAAGAACAAACCGTTGGATATAACAGGGCGGGCAAATTAAACAACGATTCATTAATTGCCACATTGCCTATTGGCTATGCAGATGGATTTTCTAGGAAATTAGGAAACGGAGTAGGCAAGGTTTATATAAATGGTAAACTGGCACCAACAATTGGTAATATTTGCATGGATATGACCATGATTGATGTTTCTGAAATTAACTGTTTAGAGGGTGACGAAGTAATTATTTTTGGTCCTGAATATCCAATTTATAATTTAGCTAAAAATTTAGACACAATACCTTATGAGGTTTTAACAATGGTTTCTCAAAGAGTTAAAAGAGTGTTTATACACGAATAATTCACTTATCTCTTTTTTTGCACTTGCCTTAAAATTTCTTTCATTATTTTTTCTGAATCAGATTTTTTAAGCTGAAAACCAAAACCGTATTTTTTTTTGGGGGTTTCTATTACAATTGTCTCCTGCCCTTCTAGCCAATATGAGTTATTAAAGACTGCAGCAAAAGAAACTTTTGAAATTTCTGGAATATGAACTTTTTTGATTTCATCAAACGATAACTCCACTGGAAATCCTTTGCCTTGAACTGTTTTTTCTAAAATTAATTTATTTTCTGTAAACCTCAAACATTCCAATCCTGAGGTTCTCCATCTAATTACTGCCAACATTTTTAACTCAAAATACAACCAAAATACTATATATATTGCCATAAATAGTTTTTGTTCTTTTGATATATTTGAAAACAATTCCAATAAAACTATTGCACCACAAATTGACCATAAAACCAACCAAATTTTTACCAAATTGGTTTTCCACTTTTCCTGATAAGGATAAACTTTTATCGTTTTTTCTTTACCTGAATTTTCGATAACAACTTTTCCCGACAAATCTATTTCACTCATTTAATTTAGCTTTACTTGAACAGATGCACCAGATTCAATTTTAAATTCTTTTGTAACAGAGTACAAAGATTCTTTGGCGGCTTTTGGTTTAAACACAATAGTATATGTGCCCGGCTGCAAAATTAAATTTTCTCTTACGGTTGTTTCACCAAAATTATACACCCATTTTAATTGGTTTTTTTCGTTTAAAAATAACTGGCCGGTTCCCGGGCTTGAAAAAGATACACTTGCAATTCCGGGACTTGGAATTTGTATGGTAGTTGTTTTACTTTGAGAGATATCGATGTTTTCGATCATTGTTCTTGGCAATGAAAGTATTTCTACGTCGTATTTTCCAATAATTAGTTTTTCAGTTTTATCTGATTCAGAAATCAGTAATGTTTTTAATTCGCCCTTTTGTCTCAATATATATTTTAAATCTCGTTGGTCGTTTCCATTAGATTTTAAAATTAAATTTCCTTGTGGAGCATCTACTGCAATAATTGTGTGCTTTCCAGGATTTAGTTCAATGTTATCTTTTTCAACTGGGGGAATTGTATGAACAATCATTTTATAGGTGCTTAGAGGATCTAACTGCACGGTATCTGGATTTCCTCTGTTGTTGATGGTGTGAATGTAATTGTATTTTATTGCTCCGGTTTTAGAATCAACAAAAGACATGTTTACACTTGTTTCTGTTGGCTTTCCATATTGATCTAATAAATTTACTTGTGCAGTTGTAGAATTTAATGCTTGAGAAATAATTACATTCATAGCATTTTTAAAAGATTTTTCATTGGCTGCATCAAAATATTTTCCAACACATTCAAAAGTTTTTCTAAAATTTTCGTCCAAACCCACACCAATTACAAATGGCCTAAGTATTACACCTTTTGATTGCAGAGCAGCAGAAATTGCACAAGGGTCTCCGTTGCATTCTTCAACGCCATCGGTAATTAAAATAATTATATTTCTGCTGTTATTATCGGGGAAATCATTTCCACATTGTTCTAATGTATAAGCTATAGGGGTTGTTCCTCTGGGTTGTGCTTCTTTAATTTTCTGCTTAAGTGCTGCAGTATTTCCTTTATAAAAAGGCACTTCTAGTTTAGTATCTTTGCAATCTCTATTTGGTGAAACGGTATGCTGATGTCCGTAGAGCCTCAGGGCCACTTGAACATCTTCTAATCTTGATAAACTGTCTACTGTATTCTGGAGAATTTTTTTTGAAATATCCATGTTGGTAGAATTCTCCCATTTTTTGGACATGCTTAAGGAACAATCAAACACAAACAATACTCTTGTGAGCTGCTTTTGCTTTTTTGTTGCGGGTTGCCCATAAACGTTAGTAAGGCTAACTATCAAAAACAAAACGTAGAGAGGAATTTTTTTAAACATCATTTTAATTGTGTGACATTCAAACATTATTCCACAATCTCTTCTTCGATGTATTCTTTTTTGATGAGCTTTTTAGTAACGGCTATATGAAAACCCAATCCACCATATCTGCCAACTGGTCTAATATAATCAACCAAGGGATCCCAGCTGTTCATGTAGGGAGCCAGGTATTTTAGTTCAAAAGTAAAGTTTAATAAATTGTTGCTAAGAGTTGTTCCAACATGGGGACTTACAAATACGTAAGCGCTTTGTTTTTGCCCCGATTGCCTGTTAGATTTTGTTTCAATCCAGGTTGAAATTCCATAATACAAAAAGTGATTTTTTGACTTGTTGTAAACATAATAAGCATTTGCATCTATTTGAGGCCAAAGCCTGAAGGAGTTTAATGCTCTTGGTTTGTTTTGAACGTCCTGCAAACTTTCTTTGTTATTTATATTGAAAGCAGTATTTAGGGCAAAGGTTCCTGTTACTCCTTTTGTGGTATCCTTGTTTCTCCAAATATCATAAGTGCCACCAATATCTGTTTGAAAATTGCCAAACAAGGCTGAAGTAGTATGAATGCCACCAAAAATAGTAATGGTATCGCTTATTCCTTGTGCATAGTAAACAGAAGTAAATGGAACAGGAATAACTGTTCCGTTGTATTTAATTAATGGGCCTCCAATATTGCCACCCAGTCTTTTTTCTCCTTGCTTTAATGTTCTAACCACTCTGGTTGGCGCACAGGAGCTAATTATAATAGAAAAAAAGAACAGAATCAGTAATATTATCGAATTAAAGTTGACGCTTTTTAATTTCATGATTTAATTTATCGGGTGTAAAAATATAAATATCCCTCAACATATTTCAACTTTTGATTTTAAAATATCTCAAAAATAATATTATTGATCTTTTTGATCATCAATTCTGCTTAAACCGGCTTTTGCTTTTTGATCTAAACTATTTTTAAATTCATGTTTTGTTACCGCAATTGCTCTTTTGTAATAATATTTTGCTTTGTCTAACTCCCCTTTAGTTTCCCAGTAAATTCCTAATTGCACTGCTGCCGATTCGGCAAAGTAAAAAGGCTGTTTTTCTCCTGTTTCTAAAGTTCTTTCGTAATTTGTTAAACTTAATTGTTCGTTTCCCATTTTCTGATAAACCCTTGCTAATCGGTATAAATACTCCAATTTATAGTGTAGTTTTTTAAGTTCATTTGCTTCAATTTCTAATAAAGCACTAAATGACTTTTTGTAATATCCTCCGTCATAAAGCAATCTGGCTTTCAATAAATCTTTATCAGGTATTTCATTGTTTCTATAATTTCTAAATGCCTGCTTATCTTCGTCAACAAATATTCCTCCTGGTCCATCTATATATTTAAAATACTTTCTAAAATTCTCGTTGTCGTTTTTTAAAAAATAATAAAAAGAAATGTATTGATTGCATGATTTTATGTAGTTGATACCTTTAAAATTTGTTCTAAATTTTTCTAAATAAATTATTGCATCCTCGTCTTGCCTGTTAAGCTTTGCCTGGCCTAATTGTAAATCTAAATAATAAAACTGGAAATATTCTTTTCCAAATCTATGCTTGGTATAAAAATCAATTACTTCGTCTGTTCTTCCGGTTTTTAATCCAATACTTCCAAAGATATAAGTAAGCATAGGATTGGGGGTTTTTATTTTTTTTATTCTTTCAAAAATCTTTTCCGCTTCAAATGTTTCTGTAGTATAATTTATTAATACCATTCCCAAATAAACAGTTGCTTCTGTTTGATATATATAATAATTGGAATCAGAATAGGAAAGATTATAGAAAGCTTTTAACTCTGACACGCCTTGATTTATTGTTCCCTTTATTCCTAAAATAGTTGAAACCCATTTGTATGAATCTGGAATAGTGCCAATTAAAACATGCAAAAGCCCGAGGCTTTTATTGTTTAAGGGGAAGTTTGGAAATTTTTTTTTATTTTCTTTGAGCAACCTGTATGCTCTGTTTAATTCTAAAGCAGCAGTGGTATATTCTTCAAATTTTACTCTTGCCATGGCCCATTGCAAGTGAATTTCTGCTTGTGTTAAAAGGTAAAATGGTGATTTTGGGTCTGCTGATTCCAACAGTTTCATTCTTGTTTCTTTGTTGCCTTTAAGTTTTTCAAAAAGAGGTTTTTCTTCCGAAACAAAAATTGAAACAACGTCTTGCATATTCTCTATATAATAAGGAATTGCATTAGCCGGATTTCGTTTTTTTTCGATATTGAGCAATTTTTCCCCTTCATTAAATTTAAATGAAATGTAGTGCAAGTAAGCTTTTTCGCAATTTTCATTAAAATCAAATTTGCTAGGATTTGAAAATGCAATGCCACAAGAAAAGAAAATTAATAGTGTTATTTTTTTTAAGAAAATCACATTAAGATTTTAATTTTAAACGTACAACGTTTTCTAAATGACTTGTATGAGGAAACATATCTACCGCTAAAATATCTTCTGGTTGGTAAAATTCCGAAAGCAATTCTAAATCTCTTGCTTGTGTAGATACATTACAACTTACATAAATAATTACCGGCACCTTGCTTTTTTTTAATTGCTCTACAACCTTTAAATGCATTCCAGCTCTGGGCGGATCTGTAATAATAACATCAGGTTTTCCGTTTACTGCAAAAAATTCTTCGCTGATTAGATCTTTCATATCACCAGAAAAAAATTCGCAATTCTTTACATTGTTAATCATAGAATTTATTCTTGCATCTTTCACAGCTTGCTCTACATATTCTACCCCAATTACCTTTTTACAAAGACCACTCATAAATATAGAAATACTTCCCGTGCCAGAATACAAATCATAAACAATTTCATCTCCCTTAAGTTTTGCAAAATCTCTTACGGTTCTATAGAGCTCTAATCCTTGATATGTATTGGTTTGAAAAAAACTTTGAGGACTAATTCTAAAAACATAGTTTTCTAGTTTTTCTTCTATGTATGCATTGCCCATAAATAAATTAGCATCTAATTCAGAAAACGAATCGTTTCTTTTTGTATTTATTATGTATTGCAATGAATTTATTTGTGGAAACTCAGTGGTTAATTGTTGAAGTAAAATATTCAGTTTTTCTTCAAATCCCTGGTTCACAATCAACACTACCATCCATTGATTTGTACTGGTATTTCTTATTAATAAATTCCTCAAAAATCCTGTTTGTGCTTTTGCATCATAAAAACTTAAATTAAGTTCAAGAGATTTTTCATACACAAAATTTCTAATTTTATTTCCAAGTTCATCCATTAAGTGACAATTGTTTATGTGTAATACTTTGTCGAACCTTTGAGATACGTGAAAACCTAAAGCATTTAGATTTATATTTTCTTGATTTTCTTTGTCTAAATCAATTAACCACTTTTTATTGCTAAATGAAAATTCTAATTTATTTCGGTAATTATAAATTTTTGAAGCAGACTTTATCTTAATTGGCTCATTTATAGTAAGCTTTCCAATTCTCTCTAATTGTTCTTTTGCTTGATTCTGTTTAAATTGAATTTGATTAGCATAAGTCATATTTTGCCATTTGCATCCTCCACACGAACCAAAATGTTCGCAAACTGCTTCAATTCTATTTTGTGAGGGGACCTTTATTTGAAGGATCTCAGCTTCCAATAAATTTTTTTTCTTTTTAATAATCTTGGCATCAACAACATCACCCGGTACAGCTTTTGTAATAAAGACCACTCTATTTTCCCATTTTGCCACACCTTTGCCTTCAGCAGAAATATCTATAACTAATAGATTTTCAATTACTTGTTGTTTTTTCTCTTTTAATTCCATAGTGGCAAATTTAATCATAGAAATCTATAAAGCTGAAAATGAATTTTATTATTTTTTATATTTTGAATTTAACGCTTACTTTCTACTTTTGTAGCAAATTAGTTAATAATAAAATTATGGCATTAGAAATAACAGATTCAAATTTTGAGGAATTAGTAATGAAGTCGGACAAACCCGTTTTGGTTGATTTTTGGGCAGAATGGTGCGGACCATGCAGAATGGTAGGTCCAATTGTAGAAGAATTATCAAAAGAATACGAAGGAAGAGCCATTATTGGTAAAGTTGATGTGGATAGTAATTCTATGATTTCGGGGCAATTAGGGATAAGAAATATTCCTACATTATTAATTTTTAAAGATGGTAAAATAGTTGATAAACAAGTAGGTGCGGTTGCAAAATCAGTTCTTGCTGGTAAACTTGACGCTCAATTGGCATAAAAATCAATTAATGGATTTAAATGTTGTTTTAGGTCCATTATTTGATTAGTTAAGGCAGGAAACATTAAATTGTTTCCTGCTTTTTTATTATATCTTTATTGCATGTTACAAACACAATCAATTCAGCAATTTTCCCATTTAGAATTACTTGCAAAGCAAGTAGTTGAAGGATTTATTACAGGTCTTCACAAAAGCCCTTTTCATGGCTATTCTGTTGAATTTGCAGAGCACAGGTTGTACAATACTGGTGAATCTACCAGACACATTGATTGGAAACTTTTTGCCCGAACAGAAAAGTTATTTATAAAACGCTACGAAGAAGAAACAAATTTGCGTTGTCAGGTGGTTATTGATAATTCTTCTTCTATGCATTATCCAGAAATTGGAGGAAAAATAGTGGAGAACAAACTATCATTTTCCGTAAAAGCCGCGGCGTCATTAGTTTACCTTTTAAAATCGCAGAGAGACGCTTATGGACTTACTATTTTTTCTGATTCATTAACTTTCCAATCTCCTGCCAAGAGCAATACAATTCATCAAAAGTTAATTTTTTCTCAGCTAGAAAATCTATTAAAACAAGAATCGAAACCAAAATTAGGAAAAAGTTCTATTGCAAAGTCTTTGCATACGATTGCAGAGAATATTAACAGAAGGTCATTGGTGATAATTTTTAGTGATTTGATGGAAAATAAAAATAATTTAGATGAAATATTTTCAGCACTTCAGCACTTAAAACACAATAAGCACGAAGTAATTATTTTTAATACGTTTGATAAAAACACAGAAGAAAATCTTAATTTTTCTAATCGTCCTTATCTTTTTACAGATCTAGAAAGTGGAGAAGAAATAAAGCTTCAACCAAATCAAGTTATGGAGCAATACAAAGAAAAAATGAAGTTCTTTAAAAATGAAGTTCATTTAAAAACAGGCCAATTAAAAATAGATTTAATTGATACAGATATAAACAATGGATTTAATACGGTATTAATGCAATACCTAATAAAAAGGAGTAAAATAGTATAACAGAGAATTGACTCTCTGTTATACTGTTATTTTTCAAAACCTTTTGTTTCTAGATTAAATACTATATCAGTTACATCCTGCCCATTTTTCTTATAAAAATTTCCTCCACGAGTAACAGCTTTTTTGTATTCAGTAACTTTTGTTCCCTGAATAACGATATATCTAGTGATTATAAAATTCTTTGAAATAGAGTTTGTTTCTTTGGTTACACCCTGTTTATATGTTTTTAATAAATCACTTAAATACAATTCTTTTTCAGCAGCAGTCATCTTTTTATTTAACTCAGCTTTAGCTTTATCCTCAGCTTCTTTATCTCTTCTTGCAGCTTCAAATGCTTCATCATTGTTAACTGCAGTTGTCGTTTTTTTCTCAGTAGTTACAGGTGGTGTCGTGGTTTTTACTTTTTTAGCTGCAGCTTCAGCCGCTAATTTATCAAACATTTCCTGCTTTGCTTTAGCAGCCGCATCAGCTTCAGCTTTTCTTTTTGCTTCTGCCTCTGCAATTATTTTTGCTTTTGCAGCAGCCTCAGCTTCTAACTTGGCCTTTGTCTCCGCTTCGGCCTTAGCTTTGGCTTCCGCTAAAGCTTTTGATTTTGCAATTTCTAGCTCTCTTTTCTTTGCTTCTTCTTCTGCTTTTCTTGCTGCTTCTGCTTGAGCTTTTGCGAAAGCCTCCGCTTCTGCTTTTGCCTTTGCTTCAGCTTCTGCTTTTTTCTTTGCTTCGGCTTCGGCTTTGGCTCTGGCTTCTGCTTCTGCTTTGGCCTTGGCTTCTGCTTCCGCTTTGGCTTTGGCCTCCGCTTCTGCTTTGGCCTTTGCTTCAGCTTCGG
>JBAXQC010000068.1:0-15106 GCA_037131955.1 Bacteroidota bacterium | reverse complement strand
ATTCTGCAATTTAATAATTGAAAAATAAATTACAAGAAAATACTTAAAAATAAATGAATTGTTGCATCTCTTGCTAATAATGTAGTACAATTATTTTTTTATTTTTTAAGTAGTGAAGCAGAATATTAGTTGAAAAAGCTACCTAGTTAAAATTTTATTGCATTGAAATACAAATATTTGCAATTATTATTTAATGCAAATATAGTTTATATTATAAACTACTTTATATTTGCAACATATTTATAATCCGTATAAGCGGAATAAAAAAAATGAAATTATGAAAACAACTTTACAAACAGAAATGAATGAAAACTTAAGTCCCGAAAAAAGTTTCGAAACAATTAGTGCTATGATAAACACAGCAAAAAATAAATTAGCCGACGATGGTTTTCTATTTATATTTTGGGGTTGGTTGGTTTGTTTTAGTTCATTGTTTCATTATATTTCTATAAAATTAAATATTCAAGGTGGCGAATATGTTTGGGCATTAATGCCTTTGGGTGGAATTTTTTCTGCAGTGTATGCTATTAAACAAAATAAAAGAGAAAGTGTAAAAACTTATGTTGATGATTATTTAAAATATTTATGGTTTGCTTTTGGCATTTCATTGATAATAGCCTTATTGAGTATGCCAACAATTGGAATAAAACACACTTACTTTTTCTTAATGATTTTATATGGTTTTGCAACAATGGTTTCTGGTGGAATTTTAAATTTTAAGCCATTAATTATAGGAAGTATTTTTGCTTTTATTTGTGCATTGGCATCAAGTTATTTTGGAGATGCAGAACAATTATTATGGATTGCATTGTCTTTAATTTGTAGTTATATAATTCCAGGACACATGCTAAGAAGCCAATACAAAACTGAAATAAATGCTTAAAGAATTAGACCCAATTCTACATTCCCAACTAAGATTAGCACTTATTTCAATCTTGGTTGGAGTAAAGCAGGCAGAATTTTCTTTTCTTAAAGAAAAAACAAATTCAACTGCGGGTAACTTAAGTGTTCAACTGCAAAAATTAAAAGACGCTAACTACATTGAAATGGAAAAATCGTTTAAAAACAATTATCCACAAACAATGTGTAAGATTACCAAAACAGGTATAAAAGCGTTTGAAGACTATGTAAAAGCCATTCAAATTTATCTAAAACCGAAGAAAAAATAATTTTTTTTAAAAACTCTTTTAAAATCCATGACTTTAGAGGTGGTATTGTAATTGAAAATTAAACTATTGGCACAACACTTTACTTAATCTTTCTGCCAGTGCTTTGCCTGAACCTTTTTCGGAGAATGAGTTTGTGTTTAGCTTGCTTAAATAAATAAAATCAAAACCTTTTTGGTCTATTTCAAAAAACTTCCTGTAGATATTTTTTGAAATTTTATTTGGTTCGTAAATGCTACCTAGTGAGTTTGTTTTTATGCTTTTATCATAAAATTTACTTGCTTTCCACTTTTTGATATCTTCACTGGTAAGAAGCAATATTGAATTTGGTTTTATTTTTAAATTTTTTGAAAGCAAAAGCGTTCTAACTGTAGCTTTAGGAGCATAATGTTTGTATTTGCTTCCGGGTGTTGCAGAAATGGGTTTAACGGTTTTAATCTTTACGTCAGCTCCTATAAGTTCTTTCAATTCTTGAATGCCTATTGGGCCAGGCCTTAATATTTTTAGTAGTGCTGGATTTTCTGCATCTATTATTGTGCTCTCTATTCCAAATTTACATTTCCCTCCATTAACAATGCCATCTACTTTTTTTCCTAAATCTTCCCACACCATTTTTGCTGTAGTAGGGCTGTACCTGCCCGATGTATTAGCAGATGGAGCAGCCAAGGGCTTATTTGTAGCCTTAATTATTTCTCTAAAAATTTTATTGGAAGGGATTCTAACAATTACAGACTCTAATCCTGCTGTGGCCACTTTTAACTTTGATTTTTTAGGTAATTGTAGTTTTAAGCTTATTGGACCCGGAGAAAATTTCTTTATTATTTTTTTTTCAATTTCATTTAAAACAAATCCCCATTCTATAATTTGTTTTATTCCATAAAAGTGACAAATTAATGGATTATCGCTTGGGCGATTTTTTATTTTGTATATTTTATTTACTGCTAATTTACTGGTAGCATCTGCCGCCAAACCATAAACAGTTTCAGTGGGAATAGCCACAACTTTTTTGTTTTTTAATAGTTCGGAGGCTGTTTCAATTGAAATATAATTTGGCATTAATCCAATCCCCAAAGGTTATATAATTCGTTTAAAAATTTATTTTCTTCTCGGCTTATTTGCTTATCAGCCTTGATTAATTTGAAAACGAAATTAATAAATTCTAACCGTTCTTTTTCGTTTGATTGTGAAAAAAAATCGCTGGCAGACTTTGTAAAATGAGGCAAATACAATTCTTTTGGGAGGTTACGTAAAACTTGCATTTCACTCTCTAAATCAGATAAAAAGGAATAATTTGTTTTGATGTATTTTTTTATAATTTTTTCTTCTTCTACACTTACCAATCCATCACTTTCTGCAATTATCATTAGTAAATGTAATCCTGCTAAGGTTTTAGTAAAGGTAGTTGTTCTGCTTACTTGTGTATTCATAATTTCTATTTCTTGCTTGATATAAAATTGTTATAATCTGAAACAATTTTCTCAAGGTCTTTTTCATTGTAGGTTTTATTGTTTACTTTTTCAATTATTTCTTGGCAATCAGAAAAATAATACCTCACATCTGAAATAAATTCTGACTTTCTAACTACCATCCACTCTTTGTTGTTTGCCTTTAAGATTAAATCCTCGTCTTGTCTTCCTTCTGTTGGTGAAAGTCCTTTTTCGTAGGTATAACCAGAAAATATTTTGCAAAATCCGGGCTTACGTAACCTCAAAAAAATAAAGTTATAAATTTTACTTGTTTTTGGTCCAGAAATTTCAAACGGGTTTGGAACAGCCCAATAAACATATTTTCTTTTGTTGTAGGCAAAGCCAAATTCTTTTAACTCCTCTGGTTCTTTTTCAAAATCTATAAAAGAAAATTTATCTTTTATTGTAACCTTCCATTGTAGTTTTTTAAATTGTATTCTTTTGTCGGCATCAATAGGAACTATAATTTTTGAGTGTATTGTATCTTTGGAACCTTTTCTAATAAAATAGCCTTCACACTCCACAACGAGCCCTGCTGCATGCAAAGCAAGATTGCAAAAAAGTAAAAAAGAATATGTTAATGCTACTTTTTTCAAATTTAGGTTTGAATTATTCCTACGTTATATTTTTTTTCGATGGGTGCATTATTTGCCATTTCAATTCCCATAGAAATTGTTTTTCTGGTTTCTAAAGGATCAATAATGGCATCAACCCACAATCTGCTTGCCGCATAATAAGGTGTTGTTTGGCTTGTATATCGTGCAGTAATTTCTTCTAGCATTCTTTCTTCCTCTTCTTTTTGGATTTCTTTTCCTTGAGATTTAAGAGAGGCAACTTGAATTTGCAATAATACTTTTGCTGCCTGTGCTCCTCCCATAACGGCAATTTGAGCGCTTGGCCAAGCAACTATTAATCTGGGGTCGTAAGCCTTTCCGCACATTGCATAATTTCCTGCACCATAAGAGTTGCCAATAATTATTGTAAATTTAGGTACTACAGAATTGCTCATGGCGTTCACTAATTTTGCTCCATCTTTTATTATGCCGCCTTGCTCAGAACGAGAACCCACCATGAAACCCGTTACATCTTGTAAAAAAACCAATGGTATTTTTCTTTGATTGCAGTTCATAATGAACCTTGCTGCTTTATCTGCACTATCACTATATATTACACCGCCAAATTGCATTTCTCCTTTTTTGCTTTTTACAACTTTTCTTTGATTGGCAATTATACCTATGGCCCAACCGTCTATTCTTGCAGTTCCACAAACAATAGACTGTCCATATTTTTCTTTGTACTCATCAAAGTCTGAATCATCTACCAAGCGATAAATAATCTCGTGCATATCGTATTGCTTGTCTCTTGCAGATGGAAGTATGCCATAAATTTCGCTGGGATTTTCTTTTGGTTCCTTTGCTTCTACTCTATTAAATCCTGCATTTTCGTAATTTCCCAATTTATCAAAAATATTTTTGATTTTATCTAAGGCATCTTTGTCGTCTTTACATTTATTATCAGTAACACCGCTTATTTCGCATTGCGTGGTGGCACCTCCCAATGTTTCGTTATCTATGTCCTCTCCTATTGCAGCCTTAACCAGATAAGATCCAGCAAGAAAAATACTACCCGTTTTATCTACAATCATTGCTTCATCACTCATAATTGGCAAATATGCACCACCAGCCACACAGCTCCCCATAATTGCTGCAATTTGAACAATTCCCATAGAAGACATGATGGCGTTGTTTCTAAAAATTCTTCCAAAATGCTCCTTATCCGGAAATATCTCATCTTGCATCGGTAAATAAACTCCTGCACTGTCTACCAAATAAACAATGGGTAATTTATTTTCCATCGCAATTTCTTGAGCTCTTAAATTCTTCTTTCCAGTAATTGGGAACCAAGCTCCAGCTTTTACGGTTGCATCATTAGCAACGACTATACATTGACGATTTTTTACATAACCAATAACAATTACAACTCCACCACTGGGGCAACCACCGTGTTCTTTGTACATTCCTTCTCCAGCAAAAGCACCTATTTCAACAAAAGGTTTCCCTACATCTAACAAATAATTTATACGTTCTCGGGCAGTCATTTTTCCTTCGCTATGCAATTTATCTATCCTCTTTTGACCACCTCCCAAAGAAACAAGTTCAAGCTTACGTTTCATTTCAGAAAGCATAAGTTTATTTGCGTCTTCGTTTTTATTAAATTCCAAATTCATATTATTTTTTAATTATTCGGCTAAAGTAACAAGTATTCAAACTTATAAAAAAAAAACTTATGTATATTTGTCCGCATTGAAATTAAAGAACAATTTATCGTTAATAGTATTAAGCATCTTTTTAATAAGTATGCTTCCTGGCGAGTTGTTTCATAATGTGGCTCATCACGAGGAACATTTTTGCGAAAGCACACAAAATGATTCAGTTAGCCTTCTTCACAACCACTGCAACTTTAATCACTTTCAACTACAAAATTTCTTAACCCAATACCCATTTTTCTTTACACTTTTGGCTATTTTACTTTTTACGTTTAGCATAAGAAGTTACAAAGAAAATTCATTTCCATTTTTACTTTACTCAGCAAATAGAGGACCGCCCGAATTGAATTTTTAAATCCATTTATCAATTCAATTTAAATTTAAATTTTAATGACCCAATTTTTTAAAATTATTGGAGTTGTTTTGTGTATTATCTATTCTTCTATTTCACTCTGGGCATGCACTATTGCAGTAAGTGGAAAAATTGTAGATAATAATTCAAAGAAAACTCTAGAAAACGTTTCCGTATTTATTAAAGAAAAAAACACGCTTGTGTATACCGATTCAAGCGGAAGTTTTTATTTTAATAATCTGTGCAAAGGCAATATCTCTTTGCAAATTAGCCTTTTGGGGTATGAAAATAAATCTATTTCATTTTTTCTAAGCACAGATACAATTATTGAAACTAGCTTAAAAAGTAATTCAAAAATTTTGAACGAATTGATCATTCACAATCACAACGACAATGAATTAGGCAGTATTTCTAAAACAGAAATAAATCAATTAGAACTGTTCAGCAAAAGTGGCGGAAACATAGGCGATGTGCTAAAAGATGTTACTGGTGTTACTTTACTAAAAACAGGAAGTTCAATTTCTAAACCCATAATAAGAGGTTTGCACAGCAACAGAATATTAATTTTGAACAATGGCATAAGACAAGAAGGACAGAATTGGGGGAGCGAACATGCCCCTGAAATTGACCCTTATGTTGCCTCAAAAATTACTGTTTTAAAAGGTGCGGCATCGGCAAGGTATGGGAGCGATGCATTAAATGGCGCTCTACTAATTGAACCATCCGTTTTGCCCGATACAGCAGGTATAAAAACAGAAGTAAATTCTGCCTTGTTCAGTAATGGGAGAATGGGAGTGCTATCTGCAATTGTAGAAGGAAAAACTAGCAATACAAGTCCATTAGCATTTAGAATTCAATCTACACTAAGAAAAGGTGGCAATATTCATACACCCAATTATTTTTTAATTAACTCGGGCTTGGAAGAATTTAATCAATCTGCTGCTATAAGTTATAAAAAGAAAACTTGGGGTATAGATGTTTTTGGAAGTCATTTTAATACCAAATTAGGTATTTTTAGTGGTTCTCACATTGGCAATTTAACAGATTTACAAAGAGCTTTTGAAAGAAAAAATCCTATTGATACTTCTTACTTTTCTTATAAAATTAATCGCCCGTATCAAGGCGTTAATCATTATTTGCTTAAAAATAGATTTCACTTGAGCAGTAATAATTATGGTAAGTTTGAAATTGTTTACGCTTTACAGCAAAACAACCGAGCAGAATTTGACAAAAGCAAACCTCGCAACGATTCTTTGGCTGCATTAAATAAACCCGAATTAGATTTTAGACTCACCACACATTCTTTTGATTTTTTGTGGGAACATAAAAAAGTGTTGGGTTGGCAAGGTAGTTTTGGTGCATCCTTTAGCAATCAGTACAACATATATTTGGGCAGAAATTTAATTCCAAACTTTCAGAGCATTACAGGAGGATTATTTTTAATTGAACACTACAGGCAAGAAAATTATGAGGTAGAATTTGCCATCCGATACGACCAAAGATTTTTGAACGTTTTTGAAAGAGACAGAAATGATCAAATAAATAATTATAAGCTAAACTTTAACAGACCATCAATTTCAATGGGTTTAATTTATAAGGTATTTACAACATCAAATGTAATGGCAAATTTGTCTTCGGCATGGAGAGCACCTTCTGTGAACGAACTTTTTAGCAATGGAATTCATCAGGCAAATGCCACTTTTGAAATGGGAAACAGAACATTAATTCCAGAATATTCCTATTCAAGTTCAATTGACTTTAATTTTCATGAACTAAAATGGTTTAAGTTTAAAGGTGGATTTTTTGCACAACAAATAAATAATTTCATTTTTTTATTGCCTGTTCAACCACCTGTATTGCTTATTCAGGGTGCTTTCCCATCCTTTAAGTATTTTCAAACCAATGCCTTTTTATATGGAACAGATTTTAATAGCGAAATAATTTTATCAGAAAAAGTTTCGTTTATCACCAATTATTCCTTGGTAAGAGCCAAAGATTTAGAAAATAAAAATTGGATATATGGAATACCATCCGACAGAACAGAAATAAAATTAGTGTTGAATCCATTCACAGGTAAAAATCTAAAAAATACAAGCCTTAGTATTTCAAATTTATTTGTTGGAAAACAATTTAGATTGCCCGCAGGAGTTGATTATGCACTGCCTCCTAATGCTTATCAATTGTTAAATGCTGAACTTACTTACCAAACGCTTAATTCAAGAAAAAACAATGTTGTGATAGTATTTGGTGTAAATAATTTACTAAACACCAAGTACAGAGAATTTCTAAACTCATTCCGATATTATACCGATGAAATGGGAAGAAATTTTTATTTAAAAATCAAATTAAGTAACTTAACAAATTTCAAGAAATGAAAAAAAACAAATTAATTATTTTTGTACTTATAATAAGTTATGCAATACAATCGTGCAAAAAAGACCAAGTAGAACTTCCGGCTCCAATTGTAAATCAGCCGGAAAACATTACTACTTTAAAAGTGCAGTTAACAGATTCGGCAAACAATGCTACTGTTATAAATGCTCAGTACCGCGATGCCGATGGCCCCGGAGGAAATACAGCAACAATTGATTCGCTGATACTAGACAAAGGAAAAACATACTTGGTGAATTTAGTTCTGCAAGACGAAACTAAAAGTCCTGTTGTAGATATTTCTTCGGAAATTTTAGAAGAAGGCAAAGACCATCAATTCTTTTATTCGAGTACAATTCCCGGAATTACTTTTAGTTATAATGATACCGATGCTAGCGGAAATCCTATTGGCTTAAAGTTTAAATTAAGAACATCCAATTCAAGTGCAACAGGAAAAACTAAAGTAACGTTAAAACACCAACCGGGAGTAAAAGTGTCGGCTCCGGGAGATATAACCAAAGGAGATACAGATGTTGAAGTAGAATTTAATACAAGAATAAAATAATAATTTATAGATTTATACCATGAAAAAACAATTAATTTTAGTATTTGTAGCAACGGGTTTTTTATTTTTAAGCTCGTGTAACAAAGACAAAAAATATTCTAATGAATTCTCTGGAGAAACTTGGGAGGCCAGCTCTCTTGTAATTGATGGTGTAGCAGAAACAGTGTTGCCAAGTTTAGAATTTAATGATTGCAAAATTTACAAAGAAACCTGTTCCGGAAAATGGGAATCAGAAGGTCATTCTCATGGGTCTGGAAGTGCAGAACCTGAAGTAAGCTTTGCCTGGCAAATAAGAGACAAAGGAAAAACCTTAGAAATATCTAATCAAACAGAAGGCGAAGCTGCAATTCAGTGTTGGCAATTAAGCGGAGTTTACCAGTTAACAAGAAACAGCAAAACTCAGTTTGACCTAACAAGCAATAGCACTCAAGGCTATCCAGGAAAACAAGTAGTGATTAAACTCACAAAAACAGATGACCACAATCATTAATGTGAATAAAGAAAAAAACACTTTTCAATAGCAAGGTGTTTTTTTGTATTTGCTAAAATTTTGTCAATTTTTTTTATCATAATTAGTTACATCGCAAGCTTTTTTAGATAATTAAGTTGTTTACATTAATTTGAAAATACATTTAATTTCCAAGCCATTTTAAATTCTCATGATAAATATTTCATTCTTTTTTTGGCAAGTCTTTAGCTATTCTTATTTTTGCGAGTTATAAATTTATATATATGCAAAATAAAAAAGTTTTTACCTTTGTTCTATTCGCTGTAATCGTCTCTATTGCTGGCAGATTAATGCCTCACTTACCAAATTTTACGCCGCTTGTAGCCATAACGCTTTTTAGTGGTTTTATTTTTAAAAACAAAATCAAAGCTGTTCTACTTGCTTTGGCTTGCATGTTAATCAGTGATTTTGCAACAATTACTTTATTAAATAGCAAGTACCTAACACTAAACGAATATTTTACTTCTGCCTCTACCCTATTTATTTATTTACCCATAGTTGCCATTGCAATAATAGGCTCTGGTATAAAAGAAATTAAATTCCCAAAAATTGCTGCTTTGGGTTTTGGTGGCTCATTGCTTTTTTGGATATTCTCTAACTTTGGAGTTTGGGCAATTAGCTCTAGCTTTTATGCTGCCAACTTCAGTGGCTTAACAGCTTGTTATGTTGCAGCAATTCCTTTTTTGGGCTACCAAATGGCCGGCGATGTTTTTTACAGTTTAATTGTCTTTGGTTTCGCTAAATTTTCTATCAACTATTTTAGCAGTGTTAATTCTTCAAAAATCTAATAGGATTTCTCCAAACAATATATGATTAAAATTTCTTTCCCGGATGGGGCAATAAGAGAATACGAAAGTGGTGTAAGTTCTATAGATGTTGCAAAATCAATTAGCGAGGGCCTGGCAAGAAATGTGTTGGCTGCAAAACTTAATGGAGTAGTTGTTGATTCATCAAAGGTTATTACCAGCGATTGTTCCATGCAGCTACTTACATGGAATGATTTAGAAGGAAAACAAACCATGTGGCATTCATCGGCTCACTTATTGGCCGAAGCAGTAGAGGCTTTGTATCCAGGAGCTAAGTTTGGCATTGGTCCAGCTATAGATAATGGCTTCTATTACGACATTGATTTTGGCGATAAAACTATTTCAATTGATGATTTAGGTGCCATTGAAAAAAAAATGGCAGAATTGGCTGCTCAAAAAAATACTTACAAACGCAGCGAAGTTTCTAAAAAAGATGCCATTGAGTTTTTTACTTCAAAAGCCGACCAGTATAAATTAGAATTAATTGATGGACTAGCAGATGGAGAAATAAGTTTTTACCAACAAGGCAATTTTATTGATTTGTGCCGTGGTCCGCATATACCCGATACTGGTTTTATAAAAGCTATAAAATTGCTAAACGTTGCAGGAGCCTACTGGCGTGGCGACGAAAAAAACAAAATGCTAACTCGTATTTATGGCATAACTTTCCCCAAGCAAAAAGAACTTGAAGAATATTTGGTCATATTAGAAGAAGCAAAGAAACGTGACCACAGAAAATTAGGAAAGGAATTAGATTTATTTACGTTTTCAGAAAAAGTGGGTGCTGGCTTACCCTTGTGGCTGCCCAAAGGTGCTGCATTGAGAGAACGATTGGTGCAATTTTTACAAAAAGCACAAATTGCATCGGGATATTTGCCAGTAGTTACACCTCATATTGGCTCTAAACAATTGTATGTAACGTCTGGCCACTACGAGAAGTACGGTGCCGATAGTTTTCAGCCTATAAAAACTCCGGTGGAAGGCGAAGAGTTCTTTTTAAAACCAATGAATTGCCCACACCACTGCGAAATTTATAAAAGCAGACCACGTTCATACAAAGATTTACCCTTACGTTTAGCGGAGTTTGGAACCGTTTATCGCTACGAACAAAGTGGAGAACTTCATGGATTAACAAGAGTAAGAGGTTTTACTCAAGACGATGCCCACCTATTTTGCAGGCCAGACCAAGTGAAAGCTGAGTTTTTGAAAGTTATAGACTTGGTGCTTTACGTTTTTAAGGCATTAGATTTTAATGATTTTACTGCTCAAATTTCATTGCGTGACCCAAACAACACAGCTAAATACATTGGTTCCGACGAAAATTGGAATTTAGCAGAACAAGCAATAATTGAATCTGCCAACGAAAAGGGCTTAAAAACCGTTGTAGAATATGGCGAAGCAGCTTTTTACGGTCCTAAGTTAGACTTTATGGTAAAAGATGCCATTGGTAGAAAATGGCAATTGGGTACTATACAAGTAGATTATAATTTGCCAGAACGGTTTGAATTAGAATATACAGGAAGCGACAATCAAAAACATCGCCCGGTAATGATACACAGAGCACCTTTTGGATCTTTAGAAAGGTTTGTAGCTGTATTGATAGAACATTGCGCCGGAAAATTTCCATTGTGGTTGCAACCAGAACAATATGCAATTTTACCTATTAGCGAAAAATTTAACGATTATGCTCAAAGTGTTTTAAATGTGTTAAATAATTACGATATTCGCGGACTCGTTGACGACAGAAACGAAAAGATTGGAAAAAAAATAAGGGATACAGAGTTGAACAAAATTCCTTTTATGTTGGTTGTTGGAGAAAAAGAAATGGCCGAAAACGTTGTATCTGTAAGGAAACAAGGACACGGAGATTTAGGAACAAAAAGCATAGAAGAGTTTGCAGAATTGGTAAAAACAGAAATAGATAATTCAATTAATAAACAATAAAAACAACCGCTGAAGCGGAAAAAAACTAAAAAACAAAACATTTGAGCAGTCCCCATTTTAATTCCAGATCAAGATTCCCACAAAAAAAGGAGGCATTACATTTAATAAACACCTACATTAATGTACCCAAAGTTAGGCTTGTTGGCGACGAATACAACAACGGCGTTTACGACATTAACGAAGCTCTAAAATTAAGTAGAGAAGCCGAACTGGATTTGGTAATGATTTCACCAAATGCAGAGCCGCCTGTGTGTAGGATAATTGATTATAAAAAGTTTCTTTACGAACAAAAAAAGAAACAAAAAGAAATTAAATCTAAGGCTGTAAAAGTTGTTGTAAAAGAAATACGTTTTGGACCCAATACAGATGAACATGATTTCAATTTTAAAAAGAATCATGCTATAAAATTTTTAGAAGAAGGTTCAAAAGTAAAAGCTTATGTATTTTTTAAAGGCCGTTCCATCTTGTTTAAAGAGCAAGGAGAAATATTGTTGTTAAAATTTGCACAAGAACTTGCTGAGCATGGTAAAGTGGAGCAATTGCCATTGTTAGAAGGAAAAAAAATGTTGATACTAGTAGCTCCAAAAAAGAAATAAAAAAGAAACCCGTTTAAATAACATAAATAAAAAGAGAACCATGCCAAAAATGAAAACCAATTCCAGCGCAAAGAAACGCTTTACTTTGACCGGAACAGGTAAAATCAAAAGGAAACATGCTTATAAAAGCCACATCCTTACAAAAAAATCAACAAAAAGAAAGCACAACTTAACCAAAGCAGGATTAGTGCATGATGCCGACATGGGCAATGTAAAAAGAATGTTGTTGTTAGGAAAGTAAAAAAAATCAAAACTATTTGGTTTAAACTAGTTATTAACCCGGTGTTTTAGCCCATTAAGTTCAGTGTAAGAATTGAACGCTAAACCCAAAAAACTGTAAAAAAATGCCACGTTCAGTCAATCACGTAGCCTCTAGGGCACGAAGAAAAAAGATTCTTAATCAAACCAAAGGTTATTGGGGAGCAAGAAAAAATGTTTACACAATAGCCAAAAACATCCTCGAAAAAGGATTAACCTACGCTTACCGCGACAGGAAAACCAAAAAGCGTAACTTTAGAGCTCTTTGGATAAACAGAATAAATGCAGGTGTTAGAGCCTATGGTATGAGTTATTCTGAGTTTATGGGAAAAATCCACAAAAACAATATTGATTTAAACAGAAAAGTATTGGCCGATTTAGCAATGAATCATCCCGATGCATTTAAAGCAATAGTGGAAAAAGTAAAATAATTATTAACTTTTTATTTAAACGGTCTTAAAAAAGAGCTGCCAATTTGGTGGCTCTTTTTTTATGCATTTTGGTAATATGGGCAACCAACATTCAGAATTAAAATCAAGACAACCTCAACTAGTCCTCGTTTTAAAGCCACGGCATAAGCTTGGCTAACGAGGACTTATTTATTTTGCGTTTGCAACGCAATTAGAAAAATGTTCTTTATTTTTGAACTAAATGAATTCAATGTTTCTAAGTTCTAATTTATTTGTGCAATGGATTGCAAATCCAACAAAGGTAAGTCCTCGTTGTAAACGAGGACTAGTGGGGGTTACCCTTGCTCTTGGCATGAGCATGATAACAGGGGAAGCAGGAGATAGGATAATAGAAAATGGCGATGATGATTATGTAAATACTTGGGGTTTAAATGGTACATATTCAAATGATACAGAAATAGGTAGAATGAGAGGGGGTATAGTTTATGGTGGAGTCATTTATAAAAATCAAGCGTATTTTGCAGGTTATAATTCTGAACGAACGCTTCACTCTGTTCAAAATGCTATTCACAATAAAACTAAAGACCCATATTTCTATAATTATAACTACCAATCTAGAACTTATGGCTACTTTGGTCGTTACAATTCAAACTTTTTATTTTATTAATTATGAAGATTTTAGTATTTGTATTATTCATTATGCTATGTGCTTGTACAAGTTATTTTGCTCCCCCACCGCCAAAAAAACCTGATTTAAATTTTGCAAGAATGCTAAATAAGTCGAAATCTTTTGAAAACAAACAAATAAGGTTTAATGGTTTTTATAATAATGAATCTGAATTTCTTGAAATTTTAAATTCTTCAGAAAAATCTAAGTTAAATTCACAAAACAATTACTTTGCTACAAGCCCAATAATCTTTTTTAAGAATGGATTAGTATATTTCAGTCATGCATCTTATACTGGAGAATTGATTAATATTCCAAGCGCAATTACAATGTATGGAGAAAGAAACTGGGGAACATTTGAATTAGTTAATGATAGTGTTAAAGCAATAATTTATTGTCAGTTTAGTAGACAAGCCGTAGAAACGAAATGTTATTTACCATGTCATTTTTCAGGCATTATTAAGGATAATGAAACAATAATTGATTGGCATATGATTGAACCATATCCCAAAATTGTTATAGAAACTAATTTAAATAGATTTAGGTCATTTATAAAACCTTCAATTTTGAAGTTCAAAGTAGCAGGGGGGAAAACAAAATTTAATATAGATTCAAATGCTGTTTGGGTAAATCAATATAGGGGAGATAGGTAAAATAAATTATTTAACTTTAAGTAATACCTTAGGGGGCATAGTTTATGGCGGTATAATTTATAAAAATCAAGCATACTTTTGTGGATATAATTCAGAAAAAACACTTCATAAAGTGCAAAATGCTTTACTTGATACTAATTTAATTCGATCACCACATTTTTACGATTTTAATTATAAATCTTCTAGTTATGGCTATTTCGGCAGATACAATTCAAATTATTTATACTATTAAAATGAAATTGTACGTGTTTTTATTTTTTATTTTTTTTTGCAGTTGCTCTAATTATTTTTATCCTCCACTTAAAGAAAATATTGATTTTATGAGGATAATAAACACAAGCAATGCAAAGGATTCAACCAACCTATTATTCAATGGTTATTACAATAATGAAACAGATATAAAAAACTATATAGTGAACAATGGAAGTATTGAACAAAAATCAATCCCAATTGCATCAAGACCTTTGTTTTTTTTTAAAAACGGGCTCGTTCATTTTTCTTTAACTTATTATCATAATGAAATTACTTCAATACCTTCAGCAATCAACAAATATGGTGAAAGAAATTGGGGAACTTATGAAGTTATAGGCGATACTATTAAAGCTGTTATTTATTGCCAATTTAATAATAAATCAAATGGGCTTTATTGTTATATGCCTTGCTACTTTTCAGGTTTGTTAAGTAATAGGGAAGTAATCGAAAATTGGAGAATGGTATCGCCAATTCCTGATATTGTTGTAGACGCAAATAAATATAGATTAAATACATTTCAAAAACCATCGACTTTGAGGTTTAAACATGCAGGTGGAAAAAACAAGTTTAATATAGATTCAAATGCTGTTTGGATAAATCAATTCAGAATAAAAAAGACTTAATAAATTATAATTACAACACCAGTAAGCGCTAAGCTGAGGGGTTGGAATGTGGGTTAGAGCTTAGTGAAATAGAACTAAAATTAATACCTCAGTAAGCGCTAAGCTGACGGGTTGGAATGTGGGTTAGAGCCCAGTAAGCGCTAAGTTGACCCAGTAAGCGCTAAGCTGACGGGTTGGAATGTGGGTTAGAGCTTAGTGAAATAG
>JBAXQC010000067.1:0-15110 GCA_037131955.1 Bacteroidota bacterium | reverse complement strand
TTACCCATTTAGATTATACCAACGATATGCATGAATTTGTTTTAAAAACTTTGCCAATTATTTTTTAGGCAATTATATTTTAGTAATTTGGTTCTTGAATTACCAAAAGATTATTTTTATTTGTTGTAAAAATTAAATGTATGGCCTATCAATTTTTTAATTCAAAAGTAGTTGCCATAATTGACGAAACTCCCATCGTAAAAAGATTTTTCTTTCAAATTCCACACGTACAAAAATTTGAATTTAATGCCGGGCAGTTCGTAATGTTGGATTTGCCTATTCCTTCTAAAATAACAACAAGGGCATATTCCATTGCTTGTGCACCGCCTGATGACAACATTATTGAATTAATAATTGTGTTAAAAGAAGATGGACTAGGCACGCCTTATTTATTTAATGAAGTGGGAGTGGGGAGTGATGTTTTAATATCTGCCCCTATCGGAAAATTTGTAAGACCAAGACCAGAAAGTTTTTTAAATGATGTTTGTTTTATTTGCACAGGAACAGGAATTGCTCCTTTCCGTTCTATGATTCTAGATATTAAAAAACACAAAATAGAATATCCTCAAATCTATCTAATTTTTGGAGCAAGAATGCCGCAAGATATTTTGTATTTTAAGGAAATGAAAGACTTGGAAACAGAAATGAATAATTTTAATTTTATACCTGTACTCTCCAGAGCCAAAGAACCTGATTGGACTGGAAAAAATGGATACGTGCACGATGTATATTTAGATTTATACAAGGATAAACGTCCGGCACTATTTTATTTATGTGGCTGGAAATCTATGATAATGGAAGCCAAAAAAAATCTCATGGATTTAGGTTATTCCAAAGACCAAATAAGATTTGAGTTGTACGATTAATACTTTTTCCCTTGATAAAAATTGCCATTAAAAATTATAATATTCAGTGCTTTATTATTTTGTTAATTGCCAATTTTTTTTCGTGTCAACCCAGCAGAAACGCAGAAAATGCATTTGCAAGAAGTATTGGAAAAAAAGAAATAAACTTAAGTTACTGCGGCCTCACTGAATTTCCAATGAGGCTCTTAAATTACCCACAACTAGAAGGTATAACAATACATCACAATAAAATAAAATCTATTCCTCCCGAAATTTTTAAACTAAAAAATCTAAAAAAACTCTTGATAGGAAATAATAAATTAAGTTCATTGCCTTCTACTCTATGTGAAAATGAAGAATTAGAAGTTTTGTCGTTAAGAGGGAATGAGTTTTCAGTTCTTCCTGATGTACTTTTTCAGCTGAACAACTTAATTTATTTAGATGTTACGCACAATCAACTAACTTTTCTGAATCCCGAAATAGGAAATTTAAAAAAGCTAACTCGATTGTTTTTAGACTTTAATTACTTAAACTGCATACCCAAGGAAATTGGTGAATTAGAAAATTTGCAAGTTTTTTCGATAGGTAAAAATCAAATAGACTATGAACTGCCAAAAGAACTAGAAAATTTAAAAGAATTATTTTCATTGAATGTAGCTTTTTGTGGCAATGAAATTGTTGTTCCTAACGGGATTTCAAAACTTCAAAAACTAGAATACATTTACATTGATAATAGAACTGTATTGCCAGGAACACTCAACCAAAGTAAGTACCGCTTAAAGATTATTGTAAAAGTTAATCCTTAGCTTTTATAAGTTTCAAATCAAATTTAATATCTACTTTTATTCTCTAATTATTTATCATTTAAAATGAAACTTCATACCATAAATACAGGAAATTTTAAACTAGACGGTGGTGCAATGTTTGGCGTTGTTCCTAAATCTATTTGGAATAAACTAAACCCAGCCGACCAAAACAACATGTGCAATTGGGCAATGAGATGTTTGCTTATAGAAAGTGGTAATCGTTTAATATTAATTGATACGGGATTGGGAGATAAACAAAATGAAAAGTTTTTTAGTTTTTATTTTTTAAGCGGAAACGATTCACTAAAAAAGTCTATTGAAAATGCAGGTTTTAGCATGGAACAAATTACTGATGTTTTTCTTACCCATTTGCATTTCGACCATTGTGGCGGCGCTATTGTAAGAGATAAATCCAATGATAAATTTATTCCAGCTTTTCCAAACGCAACATATTGGAGTAATAAAAATCATTGGAACTGGGCGGTACATCCAAATAATAGAGAAAAAGCAAGTTTCCTAAAAGAAAACATTTTACCCATTGAAGAATCAGGCCAATTGAAGTTTTTAAGCGATGGAGATTTTATTATTCCAGAATTAGATTTTATAACGGTTAATGGTCATACCGAAGCTATGATGTTACCAAGAATTAAATACAATGATTTAACAGTATTATACATGGCCGATTTAATTCCATCTATTGGTCATTTGCCATTGCCTTACATTATGGGTTACGACGTAAGACCATTAATGACATTAACTGAAAAAGAATTAATTCTTACTGAAGCAGTGAATAAAAATTATACGTTGTTTTTTGAGCACGATCCATTAATAGAGTGCTGCACACTAGAAAATACAGATAGAGGAATTAGAGCAAAAAGCACTTTTACGTTAAATGAAATTTTATAAGAATATAACTAAATTGATAAAATTTCAACCATGAGTGTTTCACTTTCTAAAAATAATTCAATAGAACTACCATTTAATTCTGATTTAGTTTTTTCGTCTTGGTTACAAAAATTAGCAGAAAAGGACGATGCTCTAAAGCCCTTTATTGCTGGTTTTAATACCATTGAATTTGCAAAAAAACTAATTGAAAACAAAACATATCCATCGCATTTTAGAAAAGTGCTTTGCCAATCTTTAACTACTCAATACAACCAAATTGCTATTGGCGAAGCAGAAAAAAAGTCATTAAATGCCCTAAAAAACGAAAATACGTTTACCGTAACAACCGGACATCAACTTAGCTTTGCTGCCGGACCACTTTATTTTATTTTAAAGGCGATACATACCATTTCTCTTGCAAAAGAAATAGAAAATAAATTGGGTGTTTCTGTTGTTCCAATTTTTTGGATGGCCGACGAAGACCATGACTTTAATGAAATAAATCATTTGCATTTTTTTAATTCTAAAATTGGTGCCAATGATTTAGATCTCAACAAAGTTCCTACAGGAGATTTTAATACAAGTGTTTTTGCAGAAGCTATAAAATTAATTGAAGAAAAATGGGGAAGTTACCAGCAAGAAATTCTTACTGAAATAAAAAAAATTTATACCTCAACTACTAATCTCACTGTTGCAACACGTCAACTGATTCATTTTTTGTTTGGCCGTTACGGAATGTTGGCATTAAGTGCAAATGATGTGGAGCTAAAAAAATTAGCAACAGATTTGTTTCAAAAAGAATTCAAAGAACAATTTATTTTATCGCAAGTAAATGAATCGTCAAACAACTTGGTAGCTCACAACATTATTCCCGAAAATAAATTGCAAGCAAAAGCAAGAGCAATAAATTTTTTCTATTTTGATGATGGGTTAAGAAATAAAGTAGAAATAGAAAATGGTAATGTAATTTTAGGAAATGGGAAAGAATTTTTAATTTCTGAATTTGAAAATTTATTAAAAAGTAATCCAGAAAATGTAAGTCCAAATGTTTTTTTTCGGCCACTTTATCAAGAATTAATTTTGCCAAACATTGCATATATTGGGGGTGGGGCAGAGGTTTCTTATTGGTTGCAATTAGCAAAAAGCTTTGCTGCAGCCTCTATTCAAATGCCAATGATTATTCAAAGAAATTCTGTGTTGCCCATTGAACGTAAATTGTATGATAAATTTTTAACTCTTGGATTTACTGCAGTAGATTTACTAAAACCATCCGGCGAGCTGGTGAAAATTTTTCTAGAAAAAAATTCTGAAGACATTTCTTTAGAAAATCAAAAGTTGGAGCTTACTAATTTATTTGTGCAAATTTTAGAACAAGCAAAATTAGTTGATGTTACTTTGCAAGGATCAGTTGAAGCAGAAAAAGTAAAAAGCATTGCAGGATTAAACAACCTGGAGCAAAAAATAAATAAAGCACAAAAACTAAAGTTTGAACAACAAACAAAACAAATTCAAAAAACTTCAGAAAGAATAAAACCGCAAGGAGTATTAAACGAAAGAGTAGACAGTGGAATTCAATACCTTTCTAGAAACGGTTTTTATTTTCTGGATCAACTATTAGAAATTGCTCAGCCTTGGGGTTTTTCATTAAAAATTCTAGTAATTGATTAATAAAGTTTAATAAGTAAAAATAATCGTATAAATTCGCAGAATAGCTTTAAGTATATATGAACAAAAATACACTACTTCTAATTGCATTTGTTTTATTTGTATCAAACTCTTTGTTTGCACAAACTAAACCTGCAGCGCCGGCTGCTAAATCTAGTGCTGCAAAACCAGCTGTAAAGCCAGTCGTTAATCCTGAATCTGAAGTAAAAGCACAATCTGCAGAAGATTTTTTTATGTTCAAAAATTACCCCGATGCATTGGTTGAATACTTAAAAAGAATGGGACAATCTCCCAAAGACAATCAATTGGCTTTTCGGGTTGGTTTATGCTATATGTACATGAACGGCGATAAATCTAGAGCTATTCCTTTTCTAGAGCCATTAGCGCTTGACCCCGATAACAATCCCGGTATTTACTATTACTTAGCTAAAGCATACACCTATGCAAATAAATTCGATCAAGCGCTTAAATACTTTAATATGGCTAAGGAAAAGCCTACAACTCCTGATGCCGACCTTAAAACTATTGAAAGAGAAATTGAAATGTGCAACAATGCAAAAGATTTAATGTCGAAAGCCATAGATGTGAATTTCGAAAATCTTGGAACAAAAATCAATACGCCTTATGCCGATTATTCTCCGTTTATCTCTTACGACGAATCATTTTTAATTTATAATTCTCGCCAAGAAGGCAATGGAGTAAAAAAAGCAAATGGTGAATTTACCTCTGATGTATACATTTCTGAAGTTTTTATGGGCGATTGGCAACAAGGCACAAATGTTGGTGAAGTTATAAATACAAAAGCAGGAGATGAACAAATTATGGGAGTGTGTGCTGATGGACTTACCCTAATATTTAATTACAATCAAACTGGAGGACAAGGTTTAGGAGATGTTTTTGTAGGTCCTAAGTTTCAAAATCAAATTCTAAAACCTTTCAAAGTAAACGAAAATATTAATTCAAAATTCTTTGAAAATTCTGCTACAATTTCTCCAGATGGAAAAACATTGTACTTTTCTAGCGACAGGCCAGGAGGATTTGGAGGCTTTGATTTATACCGTTCATTAATCCTTCCAAATGGCGAATGGAGTGAGGCATTAAACCTTGGTCCGGACATAAATACTGCCTACGACGAAGATTTTCCTTTTCTTTCTATGGATGGAAATGTTTTGTATTTTGCTTCTAAAGGCCACAACAGTATGGGTGGATTTGATGTATTTAAATCTGATTTTAGCGAAGAAAAAAATCAATGGGGAATGCCTTTAAATTTAGGTTTTCCTGTGAATAACGCTTACGATAACAATGGAATTTGCATGAGTGGAAAAGGGCGCTATGGCTATGTTTCTGCAATTAGACCCGAAGGCAAAGGAGATTTAGATATTTACAGGGTAACTTTTAATTCTATTGACGCAGAACTTACAGTGGTTAAAGGAGTAATTGGCAGTAACGATGGAGGCAATAAATTATTAAACCCAACACTTACTGTATTAAATGCAAGCACAAACAAAGTTGTAGGCGATTACATACCTAATCCTATTACCAACAAATACGTGGTTATTCTTCCACCAGGCGAGTATTTTCTAAAAGTGAAGTGTGGTGGTTTCCAAGACTATAAAGAAAAAATTTCTATCATGGGCAAAGGTTCTTTTGTGCCTTCTATGGAAAAAAACGTAACTATGCTTCCAAGAAAATAAGTTCGTAAATGTCTATTACGCTGGTAATTTTAATTGCCACAATTTTAGTTTCTGTACTATCGTTTGATAAATCAAAACCTTACTATTTTAACTTGTTATTTAACGCAGTTAGAATAAATTACAACAAAGAATATTACAGGTTTTTTTCTTATGGTTTAGTTCATGCCGATTTTATTCATTTAGCAGTAAATGCTTATGTGCTTTTTTCTTTTGGAGGAGCTGTAGAAGATATTTTTGTTGCAATAACTGGCTCCAAAGGTCATATTTTATTCTTAATAATGTATGTTGGTGCATTAATTTCCTCCGTTATTCCTTCCTTCGAAAAACACAAAACTCATTCGTGGTACAATGCCGTAGGCGCTTCGGGTGCTGTATCGGCAATTGTTTTTTCATTTATAATTTTGCAACCTTCCACAAAAATGGGCTTACTATTTATTCCCATTATGATTCCTGCCTGGATTTTTGGATTGCTCTACTTATTTTACTCCTACTACATGTCAAAAAAAGGAAGTGATAATATTGGGCATGATGTACATTTATTTGGTGCCTTGTTCGGAATTATTATCACTCTGCTGCTGGATTCTAGAATTTTAGGTAATTTTCTTAGCCAACTTTTTTAATCTTTCCACACTCTTTTTATCCACCTAGGCAAAACTATTGCGCCAACAATGATGTAGGGGTAATAGCTCATCATTCTCCAAATTATAGTTAGTAAAATGGTTAATGATTTATTGTCTATAAACTCGCCCAAAAAATTAGAAAACATAAGTTCTGCAACACCAGCACCGCCAGGGGTTGGCGAGCCAATCATTAAAATTCCTATCACCAATTGGCGCCCGTACAACAAATAATGGTCAAATGGAACCGTGCTAAAGGCTTTTATTATGCAATTAATTAAAATAAACCTTGCGGACCAACTAACTACCGTTGCTGCAAATGTTTTTATCCAATACCACAATTTAACGTTCTTAAGTTCTTTTGAGGCTATAACCATGTCGGTGGCTACTTCTAAAATTTCTGGACGCCACTTTTTTAGTAGTGAAAAAGAAAATATTTTTAACAATATTTTTTTTACAGCTCTTGCATTAAAAAACAAAGCATAAGCAATGAGCAATTTATAAAAAAGCACTATAAAATAAATTGTCCAAAAGGTAATTTCTAGTGTTTGTCCATAACTCATTTGTTGATTGCTAAAAGCACTCAAACTAGAAAACAACTTTTCTGAACCAAGCGTAAAATATATTAATGGTGCAAAAATTGCAAAAAACAAACCGTCTAAAAACGAAGAAAACAGCACCACCGAAATACTTTTACCCAACTTAATTTTTTCTTTGTTTATTATTGCAATTGCAAAAGCAAAGCCACCGCCCAAAATAGCAGGCATTATTGCCGAACAAAATTCCCATAAAATAATTACTTCAAAAGATTTTTTCCATGTTAGTTCGTTATTTGTTAGTTCCTTTATTCTAACCATGTAGGCCAAATCTCTTATAATAATCATAAGTACTCCCAACATCAGCCATTGAGCAGTTTTTACAGTCCATGAAAAATTCTCAAAAGAATTTGAATTGTAATTTCTATAAAACAGATAACCAGTAACAGCAAATCCAATAAAAACAGGAAACAAAATCCTAAGTGGTTTAGATAGCCTGCTTATATCCTCTTTTGTTTCTGTCATTTTATACTAGAAAAAAATATAGTGCAATATTAAAACAATTGGGCCATAAAAGAACTCAATTTAGATTTATTAATTATTCTAAACAATTTAATATGTGCAGGTATCGAATCTAAATATTGTATTACTAATAAAACACCTTTTAATTAAGAGCACAATAGGAGAGGGGTGAGAATTTCTTGGATGTATGGTATTTCAGCAGTCATTCACACAATAAAAAAAAATTGTTTATTAGGAATAATATAGTTTAAATACCATGCAATATTTTTAATTTCTGATTCAAAGATTCCTAAAAAATCAATCTATTGAGATTGGTCAAATTAAACCATGTTCTCATTTAATAAACACCTACATATTAAGTTCTACAACTAATACCCTAAAATCTTAAGCATACTTTTATAACTCTGTTCTTTTGCAAAAAGCTTAGTAGTAAAATTTCCTTCCTTGTCTTTATCAATAATCACATGTTTTGGTGCAGGAATCAAACAATGTTGAATGCCCCCGTATCCGCCAATAGACTCTTGATAAGCACCGGTATGAAAAAAACCGATGTATTGATTTTGACCTTTTACAAGTTTGGGTAGGAATATCTGATTGTCTTCGCTTTCTGTATTGTAGTAATCTTCTCCATCACAGGTTAAGCCTCCAAGATTAACTGTTTCGTAATCTCTGTCCCAGTTATTAATGGCAAGTAACACAAATTTTTGTTTTATTCCCCAGGTATCAGGCAAAGTAGTAATAAAACTGCTGTCAATCATGTTCCAAATCTCATTGTCGTTCTGGTGCTTTTGATCAACAATTGAATAAACTACTGCGCCACTTTCACCTACAGTATAACTTCCAAACTCTGTAAAAATATTGGGTTCAGGAGAGTTGTTTTCTTCACAAACCTTTTTTATGTGGTCAATAATTTGCTCAATCATGTATTCATAATCATAATTAAAAGCAAGTGAAGTCTTTATAGGTAAGCCGCCCCCAATGTCTAAAGAATCTAGAGATGGACAAATTTTCTTTAGCTGGCAATATACATTTATACACTTTGTAAGTTCGCTCCAATAGTAAGTAGTGTCTCTAATTCCAGTATTTATAAAAAAGTGAAGCATTTTAAGTTCAAACTTTGGGTGACCTTTTATTCTATCAACATAAAAGCTCCTAATGTCTTTGTAATTAATGCCAAGACGTGATGTATAAAACTCGTTATCAGGTTCTTCTTGAGCAGCTATTCTTATTCCTAGTTTAATTTTTCCTTTTATATTTTTTTCATAAAAATTCAATTCGTTTTTGTTGTCTAATATAGGAACACAGTTGCTAAAACCTTCATTTACAAGCTCAGTTATGTACTGTGCATAAAGTGGTCGTTTATAGCCATTGCATATAATATAAATGTCTTTATTTATTAAACCTTCTTGGTGTAATGTTTTTATTATTGGAATATCAAATGCAGAAGAAGTTTCTAAATGTATGTCGTTTTTTAATGCTTCTTCAAGCACAAACCTAAAATGAGAACTCTTGGTGCAGTAGCAATACGTGTAAGTTCCTTTGTAGTCGCTTTTGGCTATGGCCACATTAAACAAACGTTTAGCCTTTTGAATTTGCTGACTAATTTTTGGAAGGTAAGATATTTTTAAAGGAGTGCCGTATTGTTTAATAATATCCATTAACGATATTCCGTTAAAGTATAATTCATTGTCTATTACGTTAAACTCCTCTTGCGGAAAATCAAACGATTGATTAATTAGGTCGTTATATTTACTTTGCATTTTTGTAATCTATGTTTGTTGCTTACACATTTTTTTTACAAAGTAAACAACTTAGTTTGATAAATTTTTAAACTTAACAAATAAATTACAATTATAATTTCAATGAAAAAAGAAGGATTGTTTATAAAAATGAATTTGCATTCTTTGCAACTTTTTATTGATGGATATTAAAATAGAATTAATAATTTTGACAACTGAACAGATAGATTGTAGGTATGAAAAAAATAAAGTTTGTAGAAATTAAATCAGAGATAGGAGCCGGAACCAGAGGAGCAAGTCTAGGAGTAGACGCCATAAAAATAGCCGCTCTAGATTACGGAAGCAATTTATTTAATCAAATACCATCTGTAGAAATACCAAACCAAAACAAATTACTGTATGAATTTACTGGTATTTCTTATGCTAAAAGAATAAAAGGAATTTTAAATATTTACGAAAATATTTCGGCAGAAATTAGCGATACACTAAAGAAAAAAATTTTCCCTATTGTGCTAGCCGGTGATCATAGCACTGCAGGTGGTACAATAGCTGGTATTAAAAATGCCTTTCCAAAATCTAAATTAGGTGTTATTTGGATAGACGCTCATGCAGATTTGCATTCTCCTTACACAACACCTACTGGAAACGTTCACGGTATGCCTCTAGCCGCAACTTTAGCCGAAGACAATATCTCCAACAGAGTAAACAAACCAGATAAAGAAACCATTGATCTTTGGAATAAATTAAAAAAAGTAGGTGGAGTTTCTCCCAAAATAACGTACAAAGATTTGGTTTTTATTGGATTAAGAGATGTTGAGCCCGAAGAATCTTCTTTACTTAAAAAACACAAGGTTAAAGTATTTTCTACCAACGAAGTAAGAAAAAACGGAGTAGAAAAAATTGCACGTGATGCTTTGGCTCATCTAAACCATTGCAACCTTATTTATATTTCTTTTGATGTAGACAGTATGGATTCTTCCATCTCCAAGGGAACTGGAACACCGGTAAGAAATGGTATTACAGAAAAAGAAGCGGGCAGTTTGATGGTTCGTTTACTGCAAAATGAAAAAGTATGTTGTTTTGAAATCTGTGAGGTTAACCCAACCTTAGACAAAGAAAATTTGATGGCTGAAAACACCTTCGAAATTATTCAAAAAGCAATAAGCCAACTTACGTATTAAACAACAATGACCATTCAAAAATTACTAGAAGAACAAGTTGCAAAATCAATAAACAATCTGTTTAACTCTTCTTTTAAAAATACTGATATTCAATTACAAATAACAAACAAAGAATTTGTAGGAGAATACACTTTGGTTGTTTTTCCTTACCTAAAACTTTCAGGTAAATCGCCAGAAATAACAGCACAAATAATTGGAAATCACTTAAAAACCAATTCAGGATTTCTAGAAAATTACAATGTTATAAAAGGCTTTTTGAACCTTGAACTTAAAAATGAAATCTTTATCAATTTTTTGGAGTTAAATTATTCTAATACAGATTGGGGATATTCATCAAATTCTGAATTAAACAACAAAGTATTGGTGGAATATTCTTCGCCAAATACAAACAAGCCACTTCACTTGGGTCATGTAAGAAACAATCTTTTGGGATTTTCTGTTGCTCAAATTTTAAAAGCAGCCGGTAAAGAAGTAAATAAAGTAAATATTGTAAACGACAGGGGAGTGCACATCTGCAAATCTATGCTGGCATACCAATTGTTTGGAAATTCTGAAACGCCAGAATCATCTGGATTAAAAGGAGACCATTTGGTTGGTAAATACTATGTTGCTTATGACAAGGAATACAAAAAACAAATACAAGAACAATTACTAAAAGGAGTAAACCAAGAAACAGCAGAAAAAGAAGCTCCAATTTTACTTCAAGTTCAACAAATGCTAAGAGACTGGGAATCCGGAAATCCCGAAGTATTAGCACTTTGGAAAAAGATGAATTCTTGGGTATACGATGGATTTGATAAAACCTACAAAACGTTAGGTGTTGATTTCGATAAAATATATTATGAATCTCAAACGTACTTATTAGGCAAAGAAATTGTTGAAGAGGGTTTAAAAAAGAAAGTTTTTTATAAAAAGGAAGACGGTTCTGTATGGATAGATTTAACAAGCGAGGGGTTAGACCATAAAGTAGTTCAACGGGCCGATGGAACTTCGGTTTACATTACACAGGATATTGGCACGGCTGTTTTGCGCCATCGCGATTTTAATTTTGATGAGCTGGTGTATGTAGTTGGAAACGAACAAGATTATCACTTTAAGGTGTTGTTTAAAATTCTTGAGAAACTGGGTTATGCTTGGGCAAAAAAATGCTATCATTTGTCTTACGGCATGGTGGAATTGCCCGATGGCAAAATGAAATCAAGAGAGGGAACAGTAGTAGATGCCGATGAGTTGATTGATGAAATGCTACAAACGGCAAAACAAACCACAATTGATTTGGGCAAAACTGCTGATTTTACTGAAGATGAAGCCAATAAATTGTACAACACCATTGCACTTGGGGCATTAAAATATTTTATTTTAAAAGTAGACCCAAAAAAGAAAATGATGTTTAATCCCAAAGAATCTATTGATTTTCATGGAAATACTGGACCATTCATACAATATACGTATGCAAGAATTCAGTCTATTTTTAGGAAACACAAAAATTCAATAAATTTTAACACCGATTTGAATATTGAACTAAATTTAAAAGAAAAAGAATTACTAAATTTGCTCAGTCGTTTTCCGGATTTGGTAAAAGAATCGGCAAAATTGTATAGCCCTTCGGAAATTGCAAACTATGTTTTTGATCTTTGCAGGGAATTCAATCAATTTTACCATGAGTACCCAATTCTTAAAGAAGAAATTGAAGAAAAAAAATACTTTAGATTAAAGTTGATAAATTTAATTGGTGTAACAATAAAAAATAGTTTTAAATTATTGGGAATATCAGTCCCCGAGAAAATGTAAAGTTTAATTTTTAATACATAACGCTATGATAAGTAAAATTTATGAAGATTTTAAGCCGTTTGTTGGCGAAATTTTTAAAGATGTAGATTTTGGTGTAAAGCTAAAATCCAATTACGCAATTTCCAACTATGGAAGATTTGTTAGTTATACCGATAAAGTGGAAGAGGGAAAAATTCTTAAAGGTGGATTAACAGATGGTTACAGAATTTTTAGATACAGAATCAAAGTAGATGGAAAACCAGTTGACAAATATGCATTTATCTACAAACTTGTTGCACAATATTTTTTAAAGCAAACCTCAGAAGACCAAACCTGTGTAATTCACCTAGATTATGTAAGACACAATGACGCAGTTTTAAATTTAAAATACTGTACAAGAGAGGAAATGCTTGCTCATATCAAAAGAAGTCCTGCAGTTATTGAGGCCAAAAGAAAATTGGTTGAATTTAACAAACAAGCAGACGGACGTAAACTTACAACTACTCAAGTAATTCATCTTAAAAAGAGATTGCTTGATCCAAACAGAAAAACAAAATTAAAGAGTTTAGCAAAGCAGTTTAACATAAGCGAAATGCAGCTGTATAGAATTAAACGTGGTGAAAATTGGGGTCACCTAAAAGTAGAATTAGATAAGCCGGGTGATGAATAGAATGTAATTGCTAATTAATATATATCAGGCGAAATTAAGTATTTGATTACTAATATTTTATAACAACTTCTCTGTCCCATAATTAATATTATGTTAAATATAATAAAAAATTAGCTCATACAAATCTCATTTGTTACACAAAAAAAAGCCTCCTATTTAGGAGGCTTTCTTATTATACTTTATAAATTAATTAATAGTTTATTTTAATTTTTCAGAAACAGCTTTTGCTTTGTCTGCTTGGTTCATCATCATGTACAATTTCTTTAATGTTTCTAGCAATCCACGGTAAGTATCTTTATCGTCTGTATTCACTTGTTCTGCTTTTTCTAAAAATGGTAATGATTCGGCAAATACTTTATCTGCCTTTGCTGATGCTTCATTGTATTTTTTATTGTCAGTGATTGCGTTTGCAGCTTCTTGCATTTTTACAGCTTTGTTAAAATACATTGCTCCAATGTTGTACAATGCATCAAAATAATCTGGTTTTAAGGTTATTGCTTTATTGTATGCTTCAGTACTTTTTGTAAAATATTCGTTGTAATCCTTTTCCGTAATGGATTTTGGATCTTTTGGATTGGCTAAATTATCGTACAAAGTTCCTAAATTGTAATGCAGAACTGAATTTTGAGGATCTTTTTCAATTGCAAGATTCAAATTGCCAATAGCTTCTTGCGTTTTGTTTGCCTTGATATAATAGTTTAATTCTTCAATGATTAAATTTTTATCGTTTGGGTATGCTTTTCTACCCTCTTGTATTGTGGATAAATATGCGGCATCATTATTTGCTTGTTTATAAGCACCAGCCAAAAGGAAATAAATCTTTCCTGGTTCCTTGTCCATAACAAACTTCATATCCGCTAATTGTTTGTAATATTCAATTGCTTTACCAAAATTATTGGCTCTCTCTGCGGCAACTCCGCAATTAACTAATACAAGTGTATCAATTTCATTTAAAGCAGTTTTCTTGAGGTTAACAGATTTTTCGAAGTTTTCTAGAGCACCAACAAAGTCTTTGTTATTAAAATTGTCAATTCCTTTATTCAAATACTGAGAAGCACAATACCTAATACCGGCTTTTGAATTAGAATAAGTACCTTTTTCATCATATTTTATGGTGTTTTGATACGATTTTGCCAATTCTTCCAAGGCTGTTGCTTTTGCAGCATCTAATTTTGGGTCTTTTGATTCTACAATAAAGCTATATACCTCGGCTCTTTTGGCCCATGTTTTTGCTTTATTTGCAGTTTCTTCGTTTGCGGCAGCTTCGTCTATGTATTTTTTTGCCTCCAGCAAATCGTCTGGGTTTTTATCTTTGGTGTAGTATTGCATAAAATTTATAGCACTTACTACATTTTTATTTTGTCCAATAGATTCTAAAGAGCCAATTAGACAGATTAAAATAATTAAACTTTTTTTCATCATTTATTCTGTTTCAGGATTAGTATTTGTTTCGTTTTGTGTATCTTCTGACGGAGTTTCACCGTTTTCTGTACCTTCAATGGATGGATTAGCTTCTGTTGATTCTGAATTTTCCTCTTCTATCACATCTTCTTCTTTATCCACAATAGTAACTGCTGCAATTTCGTCTGTTTTGCGAATATCAATTAGTTTAACTCCTTGAGATACCCTTCCAATAACTCTTAAATCTTGCACCGCTAATCTTATGGTAAGGCCATTTTTTGTAATAATTATGGCATCGTGGTTATCTGTAACAGATTTAATTCCAATTAAAAAGCCAGTTTTGTCGGTGATGTTGATGGTTTTTACTCCCTTTCCTCCTCTGTTTGTAACTCGGTATTCATCTATTTCAGAACGTTTACCAAACCCTTTCTCGGAGAACACCATAACGTTGGTGCTTTCGTCTTCAATGGTGATCATTCCAATAACTTCGTCTTTTTCTGCACCAAGAGTAATACCTCTTACTCCGGCAGCATTTCTGCCCATTGGTCTTACCTTTGATTCGTTGAACCTCACTAATTTACCTTGCTTAGACGCAAGTAGTACTTCACTGGTTCCATTGGTTAATTTTGCCTCTAAAAGTGTATCATTTTCACGGATAGTAATGGCATTTATTCCATTCTGTCTTGGACGGCTGTACGCTTCAATTGAGGTTTTTTTGATAACTCCATGTTTGGTGCAAAGAATAATAAAATTGTTGTTGATGTAATCTTTGTCTTCGA